>JAJRUK010000393.1 GCA_024277835.1 Planctomycetota bacterium
CGTCGTTCGTCGCAGAAGCGCGAGAGGTGTTACGCGCCGAGCTTGAGTTACCCTCGGGTTGGTACATGGACTGGGGCGGGTAGTTTGAGAATCTGCAAGCGGCGTCGAAACGCCTCAGCGTTCTGGTCCCGATGGCGCTGCTCCTGATCTTCGTTCTGCTTTACACGATGTTTGGCACGAGCCGGCTCGCGCTATTGATTTACTTGAACGTGCCCTTGGCGATCACCGGCGGCATTATTGCGCTCGTCGTTCGCGGCTACCCGTTCTCCATCTCGGCCGGTGTCGGGTTCATCGCACTCAGCGGGATTGCGGTGCTCAACGGCGTTGTCCTGGTTTCATACATTCAGGAGAAACGCAAGACGGGCATGTCGCCGGAAGAAGCGGCTCGACATAGCGCTCGCGTTCGCCTTCGAGCCGTCCTGATGACCGTCGTGACCGACGCACTCGGTTTCCTTCCGATGGCGGTGTCGACCAGCGCGGGCGCTGAGGTCCAGCGACCTCTCGCGACCGTCGTCATCGGCGGACTTGTCACGTCGACCTTCCTGACGCTGTTTGTGCTGCCAACTGTGTACCAATGGTTCGACTCCGACAAAGCGGAAGTTGAGGTTTAAGAGATATGACGTAGGCGGCGAGGGTCTTATCCGATAGGGGAGGGAAGACGATATGGGAATCGACTGGGAAGGACTGCACCGCAGGCGCCCCAAGTTGCTGACCGGACTGAGCTTGATGAAGCGATATCGCACCAAGGCGGGGTTTGTCCTCGCGGCGATATGCGTAGCTGAGAGCATCTACCTCCAGGAAGCGCCGTATGATCTGCACCGCCCCAATCTTTGGGCGGGACTCGGTCTCTTGTTGGTCGCGTCCGGACTGTTTTTCCGAGTCTGTGCGCTTGGCGGTCTTCGCAAGAAAGAGCAACTGGCGACAAACGGTGTCTACGCCGTATGCCGCCACCCGCTCTACTTGGGGTCGATTCTTCTTGCCTTCGGTTTTTGTGTGCTTGCGAATTGCCTTGTCAACTATGTAGCGGCGATCATCTACTTCGCTCTCTTTTATTCGCTCACGATTGCCTGGGAAGAGAGCAGGCTGTCCGAGCGTTACGGGGAGGCTCACCGGTTGTACCAGGCGAAGACTCCGTTGATTATGCCGCTGGGACGGTTCGCTGGAGCCCACTTTCGATGGCGATCGCTCACTGAGCGAAATACGGTGTCGCTGGTCGCCACGGTCATGGGGCTACTGATCGCGGTGGAAGTGATGGCGGAGGTGTTTAAGTAGAACCGGTCTCTCTGGCGTTCGGCGCCACACCGATCGTAGCCTTCGGTTTCTCACCATCCGTTTAACCCGCCTTCCGCCTTCCGCTTCCGACGGCGGTAACGAGTCCCCCGTTGCTGGAAAGGTCGTAGAGCGTAATCTCAATCTTCTGCGTCGCCAGACCGTAGACACCGGTGCCGACTAGCTCGACAGAGTCGTTGTTCGGGTTTCCGTCGCCGTCGTCGATAATGAGCACGTCGATGCTCAACGTGCCGCCTCCGATCGGTTGCTTCGTGACCCACGCGCCGCTGCCGAGCGTTGTCCGCCAGTTCGGGTCAAGATGAATCTTCGCGAATCCCAGTTCCAGCGCAGATTGAGCATAGAAACGGGCGGCCATCGTGTCCTCATTGCCTTCTACGGAACGCCGCTGAATTCGCGTGAACATTAGCGCGGACAGGCTGATGACTGCCAACAACATCGTCATGCTCAAGAAGTAGACGTATCCCATGCCGCGGCGACGGTGCGACAGAGAAATCTTGCCATTAGCAGTGCCGTTTATGCGTTGTTCAGACGTTCCCACAGTAGTACTCACCTCATTTCGGGCCGTTACTCACATTGCGGCAATCAGCGGCGTCTCTTCCCGTCACTTTTTATTTATTGAACCAGGACCAGGGCCAGGGCGAAGAGCAGGAACCGTCAGTGTCACAATCAGTATCAGCACAGTCGATTGCTCCGTCGCAATCATTGTCCAACCCGTCGGCGCAGTCCACTCCGGGTTGCTCTGCGAGCGGGGTGATCCCACAGTCAGACGGGCAACTGCATTCCTCTCCAGCGACGCAGTTCCCGTCGCCACATACCGCGTCCAATCCCGCAGCCCAATTGATCGATCGCTCCATGATCGTCTGCCCGTCTGACGTAAGGGCAGTTACGTCGAAAGTAGCATCGCCCCAGGGCAGCTCAACGCGTCGAGCGGGTGCCGGGGTATCTCCAATTAAAAGGGCACCCGTTTCGAAGGCAAGTAACGCCGCTTTGTTCGATTCAAGCGTTACCAGAACCTGAACGCCGCTCGCGAGGCCGGAAACGATATCGACGAAATTCTGGCTGGAAGTCGAAAGTGTGACGGTGCCCAGTGCTAAGGGCGATGTGATGAAATGGCTGTTGTCGGCCACGACCCCGTCCGTCAGGGAGACATAAAAAGCCCCGCTGGACGCGAATCCAAAATCGTCAAGGAGAGACGGCTGCGCGTTCACCACACCGATGGCGGCGGACGCAAGCTTTGTGTTCAAATCCGTCGCGACGATCTCCACTGAGATCAACGCGACGTCCGACGTCGCGACCGCCGCGTCGAGCGCGGCCTGCGTCGCTGATGCTGCGATCAACTGGACACGATACCCCCAGGATTCAACGAGAGTCTGACATGCCTGCTCCCCAGCGGTTGGATTCACGTCATCGGTAACAACGTATAGAAGCATTGGGCCAGTCGGACACGCCGTGTTCGCGCAATTCGTATCCGGTCCCTGGGTGGTTCCGCTCTGGAGTGCGCATGTTTCGGACCGGAGATTCTCGCACGATCCATCGCCAAAGCAGCATGCTTCCAACCAGGGTAGGCCGAACGTTCTTATTGTCACCAGTTTTGCGGCGGGGAAGCTGTCATGCGTGACGCTGACTGTGATCCGTTTGAATCCGGAATCCGACAGGGACTTTGCGTAAAAGTCGTTCGCGTTTACGGGAACGACGCTTACGCTTCGCGTCCAACCGGTCAGCGTTGTGTTCTTGGTTCCGTCTTTGGCTTGCGGTGGCGACGCTGTCCATGCATCGTAGTCATCCACATCGTTGAAAAGGCTACGATTGCCGGGCGTAACTTCGTCGCGGCCTGTGTAGACGTCTGGTCCAAGTGTGTAACTTGCGCTTCCTGTTGCGAGAATATCGTCGCGTACCGTTTGTGCGATTGCGATGTCGGCGTAGCTTTGCTCAAGGATTTCGGACATCAACTCTTGGGCTAACAGATAGCCTTCCTGCGAAACGCTCACTTTGGTCTGCGCACTCTTTGAAGCTCCGACGGTGTTCAGCGCTGCGACAAGAGCAATGCCGACCAAGGGAATCGAAATGGCCATCTCGACGAGCGTCAAGCCACGACGCCTTGATGCGCGTTGGAATGTTGAGGATCGTTCCCCGGTCATGGCGCCCCCGGTGTGTTTAGTAGCTGCACTTGCGTTTGCGCTCGGTTTCGACTGTCAGTTCCGACTTGCAGCGTTACGCTTATGCTGGTTACGACGATCGGCGCGGCCGCCCATGTAATCGTTCGCCGCATGATGCTTAGACCGTTATCATTGACATTGTTAAAGTCGAACGTGCCCATTCCAAATGTCGCGTCCTTGCCCCATGGTAGTGAGACGCGCCGCGCGGGTGCAGCTGCTCCTGCGGACAGGACGCCGTCAAACCCGATGGCAATGAGCGTTTTGTTGCTAAAGAAGTCGCCTCCGTCGGCAAGAATCTGCCCGCCGGGGGCAATCGTTGGCGAAGCGTATGCTGCGATGCCGCTCGACGAGAAGATCTTTAGAGGTCCCAGGGCGAACGGCTTGGTGATTTCGTGAGAATTGTCGAGGATGTCTATCGAATCGACCATGCCCCAGGTCGAGGCGGTCGCAATTCCTACATCCGGGTATAGCGACGGTTCTTCGCATACGATTCCGACGGACGGATCAGTGCTCAAAATTGCCGGAACGGTCGAAATGTCCTTGGCGAGATAGATGACGTCCGAGGTCTGCAAGATGACGCGCTGTTC
>JAJRUK010000394.1 GCA_024277835.1 Planctomycetota bacterium
TCGAAAGGCGGTGGCGTGATGCGTAGATACACGACCGAACCGGCACGATTCAGCGACTACTTTGAAATCGCCGCGCGTTTTGATTCGACCGGCTCTTGCGGACACGCAATCCACAAAGGCGATCGGATCGGATGGGCGCGGCGCAACCGGGAAACGCAATGCCCGGATTGTTGGACGCGCTGGGTCGCGGAGAACGCCGAAGCGGACGCGATGGAACGCGGCACGTTTCCGACGTGCTGGTAAACCGAAAACAACGACCCGGGCGCTACGGCGCTCGGGTCTTTTCCGAAGGGATAAACAAAATGCTTTCCGAACGATATAGACCGAACACTTGGGACGAATTCATTGGGCAATCCACGATCGACGAAATCCGCGAAGCGTGCGGCGACTCGTGGCTGTTCGATGGTTGCGGTGAGCGCTGGCTGTTTGAATCCGACGGGATTGCGGGTTGCGGGAAAACGAGTGCCGCCTACGTCACGGCGCGAGCGCTCGGTTGTAGCGACTTCGCGATCGAACGGATTGATAGCCGGTCGATTCTTGTGGCGGATATGCGGGAATTGGAATTGTCGATGCGAACGTATGGTTGGGGCGGTGACGCTGGGCGACGCTGTTTCATCATCGACGAAATTCAACACCTGAACCGAGATTGTATGCGGTTGCTCTTGGGTTTGTTGGAGAATCTTCCGAGTCACGTTCTGGTCATCGGGACCACTACGTCGGTAAATTGGGCGGACGATGTTGACGGATTGTATTCTCGCTGGCGTCGGTTCCGATTCCGCAAACCCGATGCGAAAGCGATCGCGGCGCACCTGGCGCGGGTTGCGGATGATATCGGGATCGACGTTCCAAGTGGATTCGACTTCCTGAAATACGTTCAGGGGAAATACGGAACCGACATTCGATCGGGCAACAATATCCGCGAGTGTGTGGATCAGTTACCGGATGCGTTGCGTCGCTTCGCTCGAAGTAAGGCAGCCTAGAAAGGGGACGAATCATGCGAGCAATCGGATACACGCGGTGTTCAACGAATGAGCAAGCGGATAGCGGGTTGGGTTTGGACGCGCAAGCGGAGCGCGTCCGGGCCTACTGTACGCTTAAGGGGCTGCGGATGGTCGATCTAATCACCGACGCTGGCGTGTCGGGTGGTAAGGCGCTCGCGTCCCGCGACGGCGGGCGGGCGCTTCTTGACGCGCTTAAGAGCAAGCGAGCCGACGCGGTTGTGATGTTGAAACTCGATCGGATGTTCAGGAACGCGGGTGACTGTCTCACGACCGTCGAGCAATGGGAACGGCAAGGCGTGTCGCTTCATATTGCGGACCTTGGCGGAAACGCAATCGACACGACCAGCGCAGCCGGTCGATTCATGCTGGTCGTCCTGGCGGGCGCTGCGGAAATGGAGCGGAATCTAACAAGGGAGCGGACACGCTCGGCGCTAGCGGTGAAGCGGGCGAACGGGCAGCGGATCGGAACGGTCCCCTACGGGTTCGACCTTGCCGACGATCGATCGACGTTGATTCCCAATGATGCGGAGCAAGCGGTCATCGAGGAAATCCGGGCGATGCGGAAGGGCGGATCGAAACTCCAAGAAATCGCTGACACGCTTACCGATCGGGGCGTTCTCACAAAGACCGGGCGAGCGAAATGGGGCCACCCGGCGGTTGCGAGGATTCTGAAGAGGTAGGTCGCGTAAGACGACCTGAGAACAACTGAGAATACCGGGCATCTGGAGACACTGGAAGAATCGTGCGAAGCGGCGCTAGGCCAACTATTTAGGGTCGTTTTGCCCAAGTATGCCGCAGAAAACAGTAGAGCAAATGGTAGGAGTATCTCGCACAAGCGATTCGATATCGGAGAGAACGCGTCAATTACCGACTTCGTGCGCGGCGGTTATCGTTGATGCTGGTTTCATAGACGCGATTCAGAACGAAGCAACCGCAGTCCGTTGAATGTTACGACGAGCGACGCACCGGTATCCGCCGCGATGGCCATCCAAAGGTTGGCCAGGCCCACAACGGCAAGCCCTGCGAAGAGAACCTTGACCGCGAGGGACAAGGTAATGTTCTGCACGATGATGCCCCGCGTTCGACGGCTGTGCCGAATCAGCCAGGGCAGCTTACGTAGATCGTCCGTCATTAGTCCGATGTCGGCTGTCTCAAGCGAAGCGTCCGTACCGCCGCCGCCCATGGCGATGCCAACGTGAGCGACCGCGAGCGCAGGCGCATCGTTGACCCCATCTCCGACCATGACGACATGTTTTCCTTGTGCCGTATAGCCCTCGATGGCTTGGACCTTGTCGGCGGGAAGCAATTCGGCTCTGTATTCGGTGACGCCGCACTCCAGTGCGACGGCTTTGGCGGTTCCTTCGTTGTCACCGGTCAGCATGACGATAGTCGAAACACCGCACGCGCGCAGTTCCTCGACGCTTTCGCGCGCCTCCTCACGAAGTGAATCGGCCAGTAGAAATATTCCCAGCGGACCGTCCGCGCAGCTCAACGCGACGACGGTGTGATGGCAATCTTCATGCTCAAGCATGGCCTGGTGGACTTCCCCCGTACAATCACCTTCCTCTTCGAGGAAACGATGGTTGCCGATGAGGTACGTCTTTCCTTCGATCTGCGCCTTCGCCCCTTTGCCAGATATGGCTGTGTAGTTGTCGCAAGGGGGAGGAGCGATGCTCCGTTCTCGTGCATGGGCGACGATCGCCTGGGCGATCCAATGCTCGCTACGTTGTTCCACGGCCGAAGCCAGTTCAAGCAGCCGCGACTCCGACGTGCTATTGAGGGGGACAACTCGCTCCACCAGCGCCTTTCCCCGTGTCAACGTCCCGGTCTTGTCGAGCGCCACAACCTCTGCTTTTCCGACAGCTTCTAAATACTCGCCGCCCTTAATCAGCACGCCATTGCGAGCCGAAGCTGCCAAACCACTGACAATCGTCACGGGCGTTGAGATCACCAACGCGCACGGGCAAGCGATCACAAGCAAGACAAGCGATCGATACAACCATGTACCCCAGTCACCGCCCGACAGCAGCGGAGGCAGGACGCACACAAGGGTCGCGCCGGCGATGACAGCGGGCGTGTAGTAACGCGCGAAGCGATCAACGAAACGCTCCGACGGTGAGCTTTTTCCCTGGGCTTGTTCAACGAGTCGAATCACGCCCGCCAACACTGAGTCGCTGGCCGGTTTCGTCACGTCGATGATGACCGCCCCTTCTTGATTGATCGTGCCCGCGAAGACTTCATCGCCGATCGTCTTACTCACCGGCACCGACTCGCCCGTAATCGGGGCCTGGTTCGCGGAAGTACTCCCCTCCAGCACGCGACCATCGAGTGAGAATTTCTCGCCGGGTTTGACGATCACGCGATCGCCGACGACGACATCGTTTGCGTCAATTTCAATCTCTTGTCCATTGTCTCTTTGGACGCGGGCCGTGGGAGGCGCAAGCTCCATCAATGATTGGATCGCCCGACGTGCCCGGCCAACACTCCAACTTTCAAGCCAATTGGACAGCATGAAGAGAAATGCCACGGTCGATGCTTCGAACCATTCGCCAAGTCCGATGGCCCCGACGACGGCGACAGTCATCAACACGTTCATATCCAGTTGAAAACGCCCAACGGCGCGGAACGCCTTCGGAGCAATGTGCCACCACGCGGCGGCAATCGCGATAGAGTACGCAATCGCGGCGGGCCAGGTCGTGTTATGTGAGGAAGTTGCCGGGACCAACGCCAGCAAAAGCCCTACCGCCGTTCCACACCCCGACACAACGGTTAGACCGAGTACCTTTCGCTCGCCGCCGCCCTGATCGTCGGACGACGTGGCACGATCAGATATCGGGGTCGCGCTCATGCCGGTCGTTCGAACGATCGAAATGATGGTCTCTGCGTCAGTGGCGGATGAATCGAAGTTGACGGTCATCGTGCTGCGCATCAAGTTGAAAGACAAATCGAGAATTCCCGCCTGCCCTACGAACGCGCGTCGCAGCTCCTCGATCTCGTCGGGACAATCCATGCCCGCGATTTGGAGGCGGACTGTCTGCGATTCACTGTCGCTTGGTTTCATCTGTCTTCATCCAAAAGCAGCACATTCCTTGAAAGCCGTGCGTACAATCTTTGCACTACGAGCGAGCGACCGTCGATTCCTTACCGCCAAACACCTCGTAAAGCAGCGGCAAAACGAAAAGCGTTAGTATTGTTGAGGTCACGATACCTCCGATGACGACAGTGGCCAGGGGACGCTGTACCTCGGCACCGACGCCGGTCGAGATGGCCATGGGCATAAAGCCGACTGCGTCTGTGACCGCCGTGGCCAACACCGGGCGAAGTCGCTGCATTGCCGCTGTCGTCACCGCTTGATGCAAACTCGCGCCGGCTTCTCTGAGCGGCCTAATCGCTGAAACCAGTATCTGGCCGTTGAGGACCGCGATACCACCGAGAACGATGAACCCTACGGCAGCGCTCACGCTGAAAGGAAGCCCAGCAAACTGCAAGGCCAGGACAGCGCCGACCATCGCAAACGGAATGCCCGTATAGATGAGCAGCACATCCCGAAGGCTCTTGAGGCTGAAGAACAGAAGGAAGAACACGAGGATCAGCGTGAGCGGAACGAGAATGCTCAAGCGGAGTCTTGCACGTTCCAGATTCTCAAACTGCCCGCCCCAGTTGATGACGTAGCCCTCGGGCAGTGAAATCTCCTTGTCGATTCGTGCTTTCGCCTCCGCGACAAAGGACGTTGTATCTCTTCCTACGACATTGCATTGAACGCGAATCAGTCGGCGACTCCACTCGCGATTGATCGTGGATGCCCCTTCCGTATCTTCAATCTGGGCGAGCTCACTGAGTGGTACGCGCGGTCCGATCTCGGTTGGAATGAGCGTTCGGGCAAGCAGATCGCTGTCCGCCCGGTACTCATCGGGAAGCCGCACCACAAGCGGAAACTTCCGCTGCCCCTCAAAGATTTCCCCCACACGCCGAGTACCTATAGTCTCCACGAAATCGAGCACGTTACGCGCGGGAATCCCGTATCGGGCGATCTTCTTTCGGTCCACCCGAATTCGTAGCGTCGGTTGCCCTGTCACCTGGTCCACCGCGATGTCCGATACCCCGTCAATCTCCACGAGGATATCCTGAACAAGATTACTCAGACGGATGAGTTCGTCGAAGTCGTCACCGTAAATCTTGATACCCAGGTCGGAGCGAATGCCCGAGATCATTTCGTTGATGCGCATCTCGATGGGCTGCGTGAACACCTGATTCAGGCCGGGTAGATCCGCAAGCTCCTGCTGCATGAGTGAGCTTAGTTCGGCCTGCGTATTTGCACGCGTCCAGTTATCACGCGTTTTGAGCGCGATGAAGATGTCGGTTAGTTCGATCCCCATCGGGTCCGTCGCAACTTCTGCCGCCCCGATGCGACTCCACACATTACGAATTTCATCCGGGAACTTCTCAAGCAGCAGGCGTTCGATGCGAGAATTGTAGGCAACCGATTCATCAATCGCCACGCCAGCGAGTCGTATCGTATTGATGACCATGGAACCCTCACTGAGACGCGGAATGAACTCGCCTCCGAGGCGCAAGGCCGAAAGAGCGGTCGCCACAAGTAGCACAGCCACGGCGGGCAAAACGATGACCCGCAGCCGCAAAGCCCAATTGAGGAGCAATCCGTAACCCGAGACCAGGGCACGCCCAACGAGACCAGCGTTCTCGCTCACCTTTCGCGGTAGGAAGTAGTAGCCCAAGATGGGTGAGAGCGTTACGGAAACGATGAGCGCCCCCATCAAAGCAAAGATGAAAGTCCAGGCCATGGGTCGAAACATTTTACCTTCGATACCCTCAAGCATGAGGATCGGGAA
>JAJRUK010000395.1 GCA_024277835.1 Planctomycetota bacterium
CACTTCGTCGGGTGAGAGGACCGGATAGGGACTTTCTTCTGTCTGCGCATCGCCCCCTGACGACTTGGCGTCTTGATCCACCCCGCCATTGCTGCCCGCTTCCGCGACCTGAGCGTCGGCGCTGGACTCTCCCGTTTGAGTCGTCGCAGCCACCCCGCCGTTGGTGGCCTTCTTTGCGGCAGGTTTCGCAGGACCAATAGCGAAATAATTCTTGGTCGGCTTGATCGCCCCGCGCGAGCGCGTCGCGTTCACGCCAAACCCAACGACAACCCCCAGCGCGCCGAGCAACAGAAGTTCAACAAGTCCCGCCTTGAAAGCACGCACGTTATTACGCTCCAATTCATGAAGGTCCACAGACGCCGACAACACCCTCATTTTCGCAATGGCAACCGCCAGGGTCAACGCAAAACGCTGGCGCCGTTACTGGTGGGTGACAGTCCGATAGATATGCACCGAAAGAATGCCGCGGCCTACTACCTGTACGAAGTAACTTGCCTGAGATACCAGTGGTCATCGAGTTGTCGAACGAACACCAGACGAAGGTCCCCAAGCAAGGGTCCGTTTCCACCCAGCACGCATCCGTATGTTGATCGGCATTCCGGCTTTTCGCGTAAAAGCATCACAAAGTCCCGTTCGCGCTGCTGAGACACAAGCCGTTCAAACAAATGACCGACCGGTAAGTGGCAGAGAGCATCAAAACGCGCGCGGTCTTCATTCTCAAGCGCCTCCGCGATTTCCTGCACAAGTTGGTCCAGCGAACGATAGCCGACAGGGCGATACCCGATGACAACGACAAGAACCAAAACCGTCGCCGTAACGATCACCAATCGACCCCAACGAGTCTTCGCCTTGCGAACGTGTGTACCTGTACTCATGTAACGTTAGACGGAACAAGCAACCACAAAGTTCCCAATCCCGCCCAATATCGCCCCGTCTGGAGTCACTTTCTCTATCGCCGAGGCTCCTTATCGTTGACGAGCACAACGCGAATCGACATCGGCGCGACCCATAGTCGCACCTTCCCCTCTTTGTTCACAAACGCCCGACCGCCGCCGACCGGTAGCGGCGCGATCTTCGTGTGATCGTACTTGCCCTTGGTCAGTTTCGCGAGTCGCGACTTGGACGGATCGATCATGGGCGTCATCGCCACCACCATCTGCCCCGGCACGCCCGCGGGAAGCATGACCTTTTGCTTCTTATCGCCGTAGTTCATCACGAGAATCACTTCGTCCCCGGGCAGCGTCCGCGCGAACGAGAATATCTTGTTCTCCGCGTCATTAAGAATGAGTCGAAACCCACCCCGTCGAAGCGGTCTATGCTCCGCCCGCATCTTATGAAGCCACTGCACAAGCGCAAAAAAATCACCCCGATAGTCCGGCGACTTGGTCTTGGGATCAGGAAGATCGTTCCACCACATGGGGACCGAACGATACATTCCAACTTCGTCCCCGTAGTAAGAAATTGGGCCACCAGGAAGAAAATGCTTCAATGCAGTCGCAAGTCGTCCGAGTGCGTAACCGCGCTCCTCCGGGCGTTGAACACCTGCCGCACCACCTTCCTTCGCATCACCCGAAACGAAACAAGAGAGTAAACGTTCAGATGCCCGAGGACGACCTTCGGGCGGGAAAACTAACAACAGACTCGCATCGATTATTCCCGCCACAGTTCCCGTCCGATCGCCGCGCGCAATTAGTCCCTTCAACCTCGGACTGGCGCACCAGCTGACAACAAACGCGTCCAAGGACCGGAGCGAAACAATTTGACGTCCGATGATTCCTTCGAGTGGCGGGAGTAACACGTGTTCACGACTCAGGGCTTTTATTTGCTTTACTGATCGTTCTCTGAGACCGTCCCTGATGAATGTTTCGTCGAACATGACACCGTCCGCGCCCTCATGGCGACCCTCAGCCAATAAAGGAAGAAGATCATCAACGAAGTATGCAGCGGTGATTTCTCCTCGGACGCGGAGCACGACTCGGATCGATGCTTTATGCATGGCAGCGCACAGCTTCCGGATTCGCTGCCCGACGTTAGTGCCCACGGCCACCGAATCAACATCCCAGCCATCCAAGATGATTGCATTGACCCCGAGCGCCGTCAGGTATGGGAGCCGCGAGTGCAGGCCTGCGATATCCCCTCCGATATCCTTCATTACCACAGAACTCGCGGTCTCTGCTCTTGGCTCCGCAGAAGTTCCAGGACTGTCTTTCGACTTATCCCCATTATGAAAACGTGGTACATCGATGTAATACCACCGCGCGTCGTAGACCCAGTCGGGAACGGGATAAGAATCCGAGCCTGAAGCGCCAGCGCCGGGTGTCTTGGCCGACGACGAAGGTTCCACGGGTCGCTCGCGCTCGCCGCTCGCAGGCACCTTGGTTTTTTTCTTCGACTTGACCGCAGTCGAGGAATCCGGCGCATCCTGCGCCGCGGCGACGGACAAGAATACACCCGCCCCGACAATCACCGCCAACATCGCGACCGGGGCTACCGTATATTGTCGCATCTTTTTTCGTTTCACATCGTCCATACCCAACCAACCTCCGGCGAATCTTGCGTTATGCAACTTCGCATTACGATACACCCTTGACTACGCACGTCCGCGCAGGCTAAAGCCTGCGGCTCGGGGGGGGCATCGCTTCCTCACGGTCGCGGCTCTGAATGGTGCCGAACGCCCGGGCCACGACGCCACGATACTATACATCGTCGGAACATCACCGACCACGCCCGCGGATCACCCGGATTGCGACGCCCAAATTGTGGCGACATAATCGAAACCCTGACAGGCTGTCGAAAAACGTAGTTTTTCAATATGGTACCGGTATCTTGCCGGTGTTTGTGCGGGCTAAACGCCAGCGCCACGCTTGTAATTGTGATGGACTTTGAGTCAACCCCGGAGAAACGGATCAATGCGACGACGTAGTTTGCCATCCTTTGTAGTGCTTTCTTGCATGATGAGCGCGGCGCTATTCGCACAAGCATCGCCGATCAAGCCCGACTTGACGTCGCGAGCGACACTTGTTGTCACACTTGGCACGGGTACGCCAAACGCCAACCCTGATCGATCCGGTCCTGCCACCGCGATCATTGTCGGTGATACTCCCTTTCTGATTGATTGCGGGCCGGGAGTCGTTCGTCGCGCAGCAGCCTCGGCAAGAAAAGGCGTCAACGCACTTCGCGTCAGCAACCTCAAGCACTTGTTCATCACGCATCTGCACTCCGACCACACCGTCGGACTCTCCGACCTGATCTTTACGCCGTGGGTGCTTGATCGGATGGAACCACTACAAGTCTACGGTCCACCGGGGACGAAGAAGATGGTCGACCACATCATCGCCGCGTATACGGAGGACATCGCAATTCGCCGTCACGGACTTGAGGGCGCAAACGCCGCGGGCTATCGCGTAGACGTGCATGAAATCCAGCCGGGTATCGTCTTTGACCAAGATGGCGTGAAAGTCCGCGCATTCCAAGTCAACCACGGATCGTGGAAACATGCGTACGGGTTTCGTTTCGAAGCGCCAAATCGCGTTGTCGTTGTCTCGGGCGATACCGCCCCGTCGCCAAACCTGATCGCGAACGCGAAGGGCTGCGACGTGCTTATTCACGAAGTCTATTCGACGGCAGGATTCGCAACCCGCCCGGCGAAATGGCAGACATACCACGCCAGCTTTCACACCTCGTCGGTCGAGCTTGCAGAGATCGCCAATCAAATCAAACCGAAGCTACTCGTCCTGACCCATCAACTCTTCTGGGGAACCAGCGAGGAAGACTTACTGATAGAAATCGGCTCCCTTTACAAAGGAAGGGTTGTCTCGGCGGACGACTTGGACGTGTACTGAACCCTCGAAGGTACACCGTATCGGTAAGGTCGCGGGCGTCGATCGATGACACGAACGCCAAAGCTCCTGAGCGTCAGGTGTGCCGGGAGTGCGCCCAACGCCATGTGTCCACAACTCTTTCGGAGCAAAAAACGCCCTTGAATTCGCGTCCCCAGCCCGCCACGTCCGTTTTTGAAAAATATTTGAAATAGCGCGTTACGTTTCCACCGTTTTGACGCTTGTAGTGGTAGCGGGGAGTCGGAACAAACGACTCGATGAGTCGGTCGCCCTCCAAGTGAGCGAAAACGCCGCAAGCGGTCGTTCTGAAATCCCTGTCCCCTGCTATCTCCCCGCGAAAAGCGAGCGGCGGGGTGCGTGGTGCCTGCCGGGGGACCACGTGCCCTCCGTTTCGTCTACCCGCCTGTTGAAAAACGAAGTTTTTCTATGTGGCACCGGTTACAAACCGGTGCCACGCTTTTTCAACATGCTGCTATCCCCGCCACAGGGCGGTCTGCTTGATTAACGATCCAGAAACTCTGCGTAGCGCGGGTCCAACTTAGCCGCCGTTTGAAGTTGTACTTGAGCACCAGATATGTCGCCAAGCTCCAGGAGCGTTCGTGCAAGATTGAAATGAGCGTGGGCATGACCCGGAGATATTTCTATGGCGCGTTCCAGATGGGTCCGCGATTCCTGTCCTTGACCAACACCCAGCAGCGATGAACCAAGGTTGTTGAGCAGGTCAACGTCATCGGGCATTGCAACAAGGGCATACTCGAAATGCGTGATCGCTTCCGCAAGATCACCGCGACGCATCAGGATCGTTCCCAGGTTGTATCTTGCTCTTGCAAAGTCCGGATCAAGATCAAGCGCTTGCGTGAGCTGCGAAATCGCCTCATCGAACTGCCCCACCTCGGCCAGCGCCTCGCCATACCGCCCGTGAAGCGATGCACGATCCGGCGCAAGCGCGACCGCCTTGCTCAAATGAATCAGCGCCTGGTCAAAATCGCCAGCCTTCCCCGCCATCGTCGCAAGCTCAGCCTGCGCGGAAACAACGGAACCAACCAACGAGGGCACTTCGGCGTAACGCGACGCGATCCATTCAAACGCTTTTTCCGCCTCGGGGAGGTGGCCCGTCTGAACGAATGAATGCGCCACGGCTAGTTGCAGGGTCGCATCGTCCGGCACGTCGGCGATCACTTGCCTCGATGTTTCGATCGTCTCGTCGTAGCGACCCAGCTCAAACGACATCAGCGCCAGCGCTCGCTGAACATTATGATTGCGAAACAACCCGTATCGCTCAGCTTTTTTTAATCGCTCGTAGGCAACTCCCGCGGCGGCAGGGCGAGATTCTGCGGGGAAGTTGGAAATACTGGCTGCTCCGCGAAGTCCTGCGAACTCGTAATACCGAACATAACCGCTATGCGCAGTGAAAACCGCAAGCCCGGCGAAGACCACCGTGAACACGGTGCCCGCCGCACCGATACGACCCCTCTTTTTTAGCGAGAACGCGCCGACTCGGACATTCGGACGCGTGGCCATTCGAATCGCCTGGATAGTCAAGAAACCCAGGATGACGCCCATCGCAAGGGCCAGGAGGAACGGAACCGTAGCGTAGAGTCGGCGAAAACAAAGGAGGCTCGTTACAAAAACTGCCGAAGCAACCACTTCTTCCAACAGAGAGAATTCGTACGGAAGACCAAACCGCCCCCCGCTACGTAGCGATTTAAGCAGCGCCGGTTTCCCGAGTCCATAACTTAGCGCCTCCTGCGGACACGCACTGATACAGTCGAAATCTTTCATGCAGGCCGGGTTCACGATCATCCCGTGCATCTTCACCTCTTCGTGAACGCGAATCCCGCTCGTACACGCAGCCGTACACTTGCCGCATTGCTCACACGCATCGGACACCTTGATGCGACCCGGCGAGAAACGATCCGCCAATCCAAACACCGCCCCGTACGGACAAACATAGGTGCAAAACGTCCGCGAACCGAGCAAGTAAACCATCATGAAACCGCACACGATAAACGTAATCGCAATCACCCACGGACCGGGCAGGTTTCGCCAGAAGTTCTCCGTCACCAGCGACGCCCATCCGTCCTTGTCCGTCGCCCAGTGAAACGTGGGCATCGCTTTGCTATACCACGCCCGAACGACCTGTGGCCAAACGAACATGTAGAAGGCGGTTAGCGGTGGTACGAAAAGAAGCAACCGCGACCGAAACGGTTTCGCACGGATGCCGATCTTTCCGAGTAGCCACGCGCACACATCCTGCAAGACCATGATGTGACACGCCCACGAACAAAAGAACCGACCAAACATGAGCGTGCCGAGAACCAGCAAGCCCATGAAGATAAACCCGGCGGTGATGATGCCAAGTTCAAGCGTGTACATCACCTCGTTGAGTTCGAGCGGGGCGAGCGTCTTTCCGGTGATCTTCCAGTGGATAATGTGCGCAGCGAAAACGAGATAAACCAGCGAGAGCGAGAGCGCGCGCCAGCGGGCGTAGTTGCGGCGCGGACGTTGGGCGGGCTTCTTATCGCCCTGCTTGCCGCCCTTCCGCGGTTTTGCGGGCGATGGAATGACTTTGAGTTTTGCGGACGTCGTTGTTCCCACCTTTTCCCCAATCCCAACACGAGTGGACCCATGCCCGCAGTCTCTCCGCCATCCCCTCGGCAGTTAATACGAGATATTTCGCGGACGTGAGCGCGCACCGAACCCTCAAGGGAGATGCCTGCAATTCGGATGCCAAAATAACGAAGTATGCTTCGGGTGGGTGGGGGCTAAACGTACCACACTGGGTGTAGTACATAATCGGACGAAGCAACAACCGAGCCGCGCCCGTAAGGAAGCGATTTCATACGAACGCAACCACATTTCACCCCCAGATCGAAAATGACCAGTCGCGACCCGCACGGGCATCGCATCGTGTGGCAAAATCGCCACGCAAGCATGACGCGACTTTGCCCACCACCATATCCGAGCAAATATCACAGACGCAATCTTTCAAGGTCGCTCCTTTTGACTGGACTTGAAGAAAGGGAGTTGGCAAGATACACGGCGATAGGGGAAAGAAGCGTTTGAGAATACGCGACACCAGCGATTGGAGGACTTCGCGATTCCGTTGAGTCCTTGGAATCGCACTCGTGTCAAACAACTACGCTATGGAGAGCGCACATGAACCGTCATCTTCTTCTAACGACGACCGCAACACTTTGCCTCGTATGCGTTGGCTGCGTGTCCACCGGTGAGCTTGAAGAAAGGATCGCGCAGGTCCAACGCCAAAACAAGCGGACCATCGGTGTGCTCGAACATCGAATCACCGATTTGCAAGGGCAACTCGCTGGCGCTGAGCTTCTTGCGATTGAAATCGTCGAGGAAGAAACGCTCGCTCGCGAAGCAGAAACGCACGACCTCCGGAATGAGGTTCGCGCAACCGAAGCGAGGCTCATCGAAAATCTCGCCAATGTGTCGCACGCATCAGCCTCAGAGCGTAAATCGCTTGATAAAAAGGTCGAATCGGTGAAGCACGATCTGTCAGCGCAAGTTGCATCGGTGAATCGCGACCTATCGGCGCGAGTTTCTTCGGTCAAGCGCGACCTGTCTGCGCGAATCGACATCGAGGCAATGACCCACATCGACGAGCATCGCCAGCTCCTCGAAAAAACAACCAAGGTAGAACAAACAATCACCGACCAAATGGAGGCCATCGCGACCTCTCGCCAGGAAGATCGAGACCACGTCACAGAAGCAATCGCTCGCCTCGATCGCGACATCGCGGCGCGACTCGTGACTGAGCAAGACACGCGCGAACTTGCCCTCGCGCAACTAAGCCAAGAAATGCGTAATCGCCATCTACAACTGAGCGCATCCATCGCCGACGCGCAGAGAGAGCTTGAAAAATCAGAGACCGCCCTTTATGCCCAGCTCGCGGGAAGTCACGCCGCCCTCCTCGCCGACATCTCCGACGAAGCCAAGAAACGAAACGCCCAGGCACAGGCGACCGGAAGACTGCTCGAGCAAAGGCGTCTTGCCGCCTCCACGAAACTGACAGAACTCAGTTCGCAGCTTGCCGGATTGCAAAAACGCCTTGACGCAACACGCCTCGCCCGGATTTCCTCCCGCGACAAGCCGCGAAAAAATGATGTGACTACCCCGTTACCGCCATCACCCACGGTGAGCGCTCCCGAAGAGGCGGCCGGGCCATAGCATTTGGCGGATGCTCAGAAGTCGCCATATCCATTTATGTGTGGGTGGTTGCGGGCGATGGTCGCGACCCTACAATCCCTATTCTGCCTGCGAAACTCTTGTATCAGGAACAAACGAAGGCCATGAAATTCGGGCTGGTGGACAATATCATCGAGTTGACCCCGGGCGAGCGGATCGTCACGGTGAAGGCTGTGAGTTTGGCCGAGGAGTACCTCGCCGACCATTTCCCGACGTTCCCCGTGCTCCCCGGAGTGCTCATGCTTCAGGCACTGGTCGAGTCCGCCACTTGGCTTATTCGCGAAGCAACGGACTTCGCCCCGTCGCTGATCTTGCTTCGAGAGGCAAAAAACGTAACATACAAGAGCTTTGTAAAGCCGGGCAATTTGCTCAGGTTGGAGGTAAGCTGTCGCCGCATGTCGGAAGACGACAGCGACTTTAGTGGATGCGGGTTCTGCAACGAGACGGAAATTGTGAAGGCACGGTTCGGGCTGACGCACATTTCGCTCACGAAACAAACGCCGTCGCTCGCGGAAATAGAGAAACGGTTCACGCAGGATGCGAAATCGACTTTCGCTCGTTTGCGTAGCGCCGGTTAATGAATTCAGTCGAGCGCACCCATGACAGATGGTTGCCTGGGTCCGGGTATTTTTTGTAAGAATAGACGAACACGAAACGGAGGTTCTTCGGGAATGGCAACAAGCCGCGATGAAGTCTTTAGCAAGGTTCAGGAAGTATTAACCGACGCCCTTGGTGTCGATGACGACGAGGTCTCTGCGGAGTCAACGCTTCAGGGCGACCTTGGCGCTGAGAGTATTGACTTTCTGGATATCGTCTTTCGTCTTGAGAAGGCCTTCGACATCAAAATCCCCAAGGGCGAACTTTTCCCCGACGAAATCCTCAATAACCCTGAGTATGTCGATGGCGACAAGATGACGCCGGCGGGTTTGGAAAAACTCAAGCAGGCCATGCCCCACGCGGATTTCTCGAAATTCGAACAACAGCCCGACGTCTCCAAGATGCCCGATCTGTTTACGGTAGATACGATCGTCAACTACGTCGAGAACAAGTTGCAAGTGGCGTAGCGACCGTGTCGTCGCAGTGCTTTGCATTCTTCCACTGCTGCGAGGCGAATTCGTGCTAACCGCCGCACTTGCACAAACTCCGCGATACGAACATGCGATGGATTTGGATTGACAGCTTCGTCGAATTTACCGCCGGGGAGCGAGCTTCGGCGGTGAAGAACATCACCCGGTCCGAAGATCATCTCCACGACCATTTTCCCGGTTTTCCGGTCATGCCCGCTACGCTAATCATCGAGGGAATGGCCCAGACGGCGGGGATTCTCGTCGGCGAGGCTCGTAGCTTCCGTGAAAACGTCATTCTCGCTAAGATACGGCGAGCATCGTTTGATGATTTCGCCGTTCCCGGAGACCAACTCCGCTACGACGCCGTCATCGAGACGATCGACGAGCAAGCGGCTGTCACGACGGGGGTCGTGTCGAAAAACGGCGCGCCCATGGGGAAAGTAGACTTGATTTTTTCGCACGTAAACCAGGCCAACAAACCGCCCGAGCTTCCGGACCATAACTTCGTCTTCACCGACCAGTTCATGGACCTGCTCGCGACGTTTCGAAACAACAACATGAGTGGAACACCAAGCGATGAATAATCGCCGCGTTGTCATTACAGGTCTGGGCGTAACGACCCCGCTTGGTCTCGGGATCGAGGCGCTTTGGGACGGGCTTCTCGAAAAAAGGTGCGCGATTGGTCCGATCCAACAGTGGGATCCCTCGGGTCTTCCTTGTCAACTTGCCGCGGAACTGCCCGACTTTAAGCTCCGAGACTATATCCCCAAGAGTTATCGCAAGAGCATCAAGGTCATGGCTCACGATATTGTGATCGCCGTGGTCAGCTCGTACCTCGCCGTCAAAGACAGCGGACTCACCACCAAGTGCCTCGTCGATCGCGACGAAGCGGGCGACAACCCCGTGGTAGACAGCACGCGACTCGGCGTCAACATCGGGGCCGGGCTGATTTGTGCGGACCTTGTTGAACTCGCGGGCGCGCTCAACACCGCCGTCGACGACGACGGTAAGTTTAGCCTGACCCAATGGGGCAACGAGGGCATGACCAACCTGACCCCGCTTTGGTTGCTCAAGTTTTTGCCGAACATGCTCGCGTGCCACGTGACAATTATTCACGACGCACAAGCCCCTTCCAACACGATCACCTGCGGCGAGGCGTCGAGTCATCTCGCCATCGGTGAGGCGTTTCGCACGATCCAACGCGGGGCAGCCGACGTGTGCATCTGCGGCGGCGCTGAGACAAAGCTCCACCCGATGGCCATCGCTCGTCATACGCTCTGGGGGCGCCTGAATACCGAGGACAACGCTACGCCCGGGCAAAGCTCGCAACCATTCGGCGCCAAGCGTCGGGGTATGATCCCCTCGGAAGGCGGCGGGCTTGTGATTCTCGAATCGCTGGAACACGCGAAGAAACGCGGCGCTCGAATCTACGCAGAGTTGACCGGTTTTGGCGCGAGCAGTAGCGCAAAAAGCTGGAACAAGCCCGACCCGAGCGGCCGATCGCTCATGCTGGCGATCCAAAAAGCACTCGGAGACGCGGGTACGACACAGGGCGACATTGACTTGGTGAATCCCGCAGGCGCGAGCACGCCCGAGCATGACGCCTCGGAAATTGCAGGCTGGAATGCAGCCATGGGCGAGACCCTCGAAGAAACTTACGCATTGACAACCCGCGGGTCACTCGGAAATAACGGCGCGGGCACCGGCGCGATCGACTTCGCCGCAACGGTCATGTCACTCGATCGCAACACTGTCCCCGTGTCGGTCAATACAAATAATCTCGACGAAGCGTGCAAGTTTCGCTTCGCGCAAAACGATCCGAAAGATGTTCCCATTCGTCAGGCCATCACGGCAGCCCCATCGCTGGCGGGCGGCCAAAGCGCAGCCCTGATAATCCAAAGGTTCGAGGAGTAGTCCGGTGACAAGGCGTGTCGTTATAACGGGTATGGGACTGGTGACACCGCTTGGCCACGACGTCGAATCGGTCTGGGAGCGATTACTCGCGGGCGAGTGCGCACCTTCCAAGACGACCAACTTCGACGCCAGCGCATTTCCGACATCGTTTTCATCCGAAGTGATAGACTTCCAACTTTCTGACTTTCTTGGCGACAAGGCTGCGGGCCACGGTGACGCAAGTCGCAGCACCGCATTCGCCCTGGGCGCTGCCGCCCGTGCATGGCGTCACGCCGGTCTCGATCAAGACCTTGCCCTTGATACCCCGCGTATCGGCGTCTACCTGGGAGGCGGGGAAGGACCGCTGGATTTTGATCGATTCGCAGAGGCCGCTATCGCCGGTTGCCGAAACGACGACGGCGAACCGACATCGCTCGACACCGCCCGCTGGGCAAAACGAGCGCTCGCCGTCCTCCGTGCGAACCACGAACAAGAGCAAGAGCACAACTGCGCTGGCGGACATCTCGCCGCGGAGTTCGGCGCAGAAGGTCCAAACATTAACACACTCACCGCGTGCGCCGCCAGCACGCAAGCCATCGGCGAGGCGCTGCACATCATCCGCTACGGCGACGCAGACATTATGATCTCCGGCGGGACACACAGCATGGTTCATCCACTTGGTGTCACCGGATTCAACAGACTGACCGCACTTTCGACCCGCAACGATAGCCCCGACACCGCCTCGCGTCCCTTCGATCGAACACGAAACGGATTTGTTCTTGGCGAAGGTGCAGGGATACTGATTCTTGAAGAGCTAGAGCACGCGAAAACGCGCGGTGCGAAGATTCTCGCGGAGGTCGTCGGGTATGGATCGACGGCTGATGCTTTTCGCATCACGGATATTCACGAGGACGGTCGAGGCGGAATCGCTGCAATGAAAACCGCAATCGAAAGCGCCGGTCTGACCACCGCAGACATCGACTACATCTCAGCCCACGGAACAAGCACCGAAGAAAACGACAAGATCGAGACGCTCGCCATCCGAAAGCTATTCAGTGATTGCGATGCCCCTCCACCGACCAGCAGCATCAAGAGTATGCTCGGGCACCTGATCGCCGCGGCGGGTGCGGTTGAGCTAATCACGTGTGTGCTTGCGATTCGTGACAACGTCATTCCCCCGACCGCCAACTACAAAAACCCAGACCCCAACTGCAACCTGGACTACGTACCAAACGAATCCCGCAAGCTGCCCGTGCAAGCAGCACTCTCCAACAGCTTCGGATTCGGCGGTCAAAACGATACGCTCGTGGTCCGCGCCTTCGAGGCGTAGTGGCGACACGAGCTTCCCGCTTGCTGACAAAGTCCCCCCTCGAGATCTCTCGTATTACGGACACGCCGGAACGTTGTGCGGGTACGCTCCCAGCGTTAGCGCATCAACATGCATCACAATGTCTGTGACGTTGGCTGCGTCTGTGTGCGGTTGGGGGGTCTCATTGCGAACGTAGGCTCGATACTCAGCAACCGCACCCACAATGTCCTTGACAACATCTACGGTCAGCACGACGTCCGTCACATCGAGCGAACCGCTGGCATCAACATCGCCATGGCGTGCTGTCGCGAGCGGCAGTTCACCGGAAACCGCCAGGCATGTCGCTTCGTTCCCAGCGCACGTCGCCGAAAGCTGCGCGATGCTATACGTCGAGTCAGGGACAATCGCAGCCCCGCTGACTTGAATCACGTCACCCGCGAAAAGCCCGGCCCAGTCGACATATTCCGGATCACAACCAAGCGTCGCGCATGAATAGGAGGTCAGGAACGCCGGGGAACTTTGACACGTCGTCACCGGGTCACCGTTGCCATCGCGTAGAAGATTGACGTAGCGCACTTCGCCTTCCCTCGCGGAAAAATCCGGCGGGTCCAGCGGAAACGGAGCGCTCGGATCGTACAGCGACACAAGCGATAAGCGGAGAGCAGTGTCAACCCCTGCCCCTTGGATCGGGACAATAAACGAGACGGCGCGGTCTTTTTCCGACCCGTCCGGCTCAGCGACCAGCTCGCCCAGCGATATGCCAAGAGAATAATCACCGCCCCAACCGGATACCTTCTCCGCCCACACGACGTAGTCGCCCGGAGCGAGCACCTGCGAGAGTGATTCAGATGAACCGCTGCCAAGCGACTCTTCGATCACCGTCCCGGTCGATGAGAGCAACCGAAGGTCAAGATTCATGTCCGCGGTATCAAAGTTTGCAGAGGCAGAGAACGCTACAGGCCCCCCCGTCACCTGGATCGCAAAGTAGTCGTCAAAATCGACAAGTCGCAGGTCGTGGACCCCCGAGCCAATCGCGGCCGCCGCAGCGAGTTCATCATTGTCTTCGTAGATGTCGTCGGGAATCACCGTATTCAGGAAACTGGATATAAAGGTTAGTGACACCGAGAGCCGACCGTAGAGGTTGTTGTAACTCGCCTGGTTGGTGCACGTAGGCTCCTGGAAAAAACAAACCCCATAAAGCTGCCCCACGACCTCCCAGCTCGTATTGAACAGCGGTGACCCGCTCGAGCCCCCCTCGGTCGTGCCCGTTGTCCAATCGTTGTAGACGTATCGGGACAACGGCAAGCTGCCGCAGATCGGAGCAGCCGTGGTCGTAAAGCCCTCGCTATACCGTTTGTACGAACCGCCAGGATGATGAATTCCTCGAACCACCCCGTTGGGAGGCGTGGCAGTCCACGCGGCGAATCCCTGCCCGGCAGTGGGGTCATTCGCCAACCTCAACAGCGTGAAATCCGAACTGGTGAAGGTTGAGAGTATCGTCGCACCGACGGACGTATCGGTCCAGGAGACCGGGCCGTTGCACGAGCTTGACTCATAGAACCACCGAATCTGGAGCGTATCGGCAACGGTCTGCGTGCTGAGGCAGTGATTCGCGGTAAGAAAATAGCCCGCGAAAGTATTGGGGTCCACGTCGTTGAGCAAGCCGCCCGTGCAAACGAACCCTCCCCCACCACTAACGAAAAACATTCTGCCAACGGAATCCTTCGCGATTTGATCAACAGCGAAACAGTTCACGTCTTCCTGGCACGGCATCAAGCCGTTCGCGGCAGCCGCCTGGTTTGGGTCTTCCATTCCACGATAGACGTGGAGAATCTCGCCGACCTCGATCTGAAGCGCTGGGTCTTTAGGACCTCGGTACGCAATATACGCAACCCCGCCATCGATCGTGTGCGACCAAAACTCGCCCCTATCGCTCAACCCACTGTTTGCGTACGAGGCGACCACCGAACCGTCGCTCGCTCCAAGCACAACAGACGCGCCTTCCGGGATAGCGAACTTGGTAAAATGCACCCGCATCCCCTTCGCCTCGGACGCACGAAGCTCCAGCGTCCAAAGCCACTCGTCATCGCCAACTCTTGTCCATTGACCGTCCGTCGTCGCCGACCGCGACCCACTCGGGAGCTGTCGCACGACGCCGATTCGCATTGGCGTACCGGGTGTACTGTCAAGTTGAGCGTCCTCAGCAACCAGCTGGCTCGTATCCAAAGCTCCCAGAGCGACGGCTCGCTCAACGGGCCATCTCTGCTTATCAGCGATAGGGTTCGCAAGGAAAGATTGCTTTGCCTTGACCGCCTTCACCCGCCGCGGAGCGCGCGATCCTGGTACACTTGTAGCCGCCGGCTCACCGGCAGGCGCCTGCTGCGCGTGAACGAGAACTGGGAATGCGGCAACCGCCATCGCAAGCACAACCAATTTGATTCGTAACATGGAACCCACTTTCATCTACCTGAGACAAGTCCGCACGGTCTGGTTAGCACCTCGTTTTTCGATCACCCGGCGCACAAACAGACCACTACTCCCGAGGGACTTCGACCGCCTGTAGACCCCCACAACACCCCCATATTGGACTCCACGGTAGCAACCATGGCATCGAAATGCAAGAACAATCCACGTATCGCACCAAGAAAGGCGGTTTTCACTGTTATTGGACCCATCTTGCTGCCCGCTTGGGCAACCCGGGAGTCCCCCGCGAAAGTGGGCGTTGGGCAACGGGTCCCATAATTCACCGCGCCCAACGAGTTGAGCTTTCCAGTCAAACCTGTAGCGCATAACCTGTCCGTGCGAGCGGACGTGTCGCCCTCCACAGTGCTGATCCCTCGCACCCAGTGATCATCCCTGAAAAAACACTCGATTTGCCCGAGAATCCGACGACCAGTCAACCCCTCTTACCAGCATTGACAACGCGGATTTTTCGGGAAATTGCTTCAAGGTTTCTTGCGTGACGTCCCGAAACTTATCGAAGCGGAGGATCGGCCAATACGATCCGGCACACGTTGCAAGTATCCATGCATGGATGAAGGGAAATTTGTGACGCCCGGGTCCAAACTAGGGTCGGTCTCCGATGATGTGACCGTTCGTTGGGCAGCAGGAGGCGGCTTGGCGATGCGGAGGGTATAATTTATCGCCTCCCTCATGAAGACCGTGAGGGTGTCCACGTGCGTATCGTAACGATCGCTAACCAAAAAGGCGGCTGTGGTAAGACCACGGTAGCCATCAATCTTGCTGCATCCCTCGCCCGCGAGGCGAGGCGAACACTACTCGTCGATCTGGACCCGCAGGGTCATTGCGCTTTGGGGACGGCGGTTCCCGAAGACCAGATCGATCTTTCGATTCTTGATTGTCTGCTGCGACAAATCGACGGGAACCCGATCGAGCTGTCTCAGATCACGTGGCAGATCGCCCCCAACCTCGACCTCGCACCGGCTCGCGCCGACCTCTCGACGCTCGAGCCGCGCCTCGGCGATCGAAACGACGTTGATACGCTCTTGCATAACTTGCTCAAGGCAAACGAGAGTCGCTACGACTACGTCGTGATCGACTGTCCGCCGCATCTTGGGCTATTGATGAAGAACGGTTTGCGAGCAGCGACGGAGGTGATTATCCCTGTTGATACTGGCTATTTTTCGCTGCATGGCCTCACCCGTCAGCTTGCGACCATCGAAGAGCTTGGGCTTCGCAACGGCAACAAGACGAGCGTTCGAGTGCTTCCGAACCAATACGACGTACGTACCAAGCTCGCCCGCGAGATCCTCTCGGAAATGCGAAAGCGTTTTGACGGCGTCGTCCTCGACTCGATCGTGAATTTCAATACCAAGCTCAAAGAAGGGGCGAGCTTCGGGCAACCCATCACCGAGTTTGCTCCGACGAGCATGGGCGCGAAGGACTTCCAATCTCTCGCCCGCGAAGTCATCGCCAACGAACCCAAGGCAGCGCCGACCAACGAGCTGATCGAGCACATGGAACGACTCGCCGCGGATGCGGAGCGACTTCTCGCCACGACGACAACACTCATCCAACCCGACTCAACGGACCCAGCGGCTGCAAATGCTGCGACAAGCAAGATGCCCGCCGTCGAATCACCGGCGCTAAAGGCTGCCGTCGAAGAATCGCTCCGTCGTCGCACATTGGTCACCAAGACCGGCGAGTTGCTTTCTCGACCGCAAAGCCCGGTGCGCATTTCGGACACGCAACCTGCGGATCCAAAACCCGCGCCCCCGGTTGTGGAAAACCGCCCTGTGACGATTCCGCAACCGACACAGGTTCCCCAACTGACGCGTCTGACGGAACCTGTTTCGCTAACGCCAGCGGCGGAGGTTCCGCCAACGGTAACATCCGACGTGCAAACTTCGAATGCGCCGACCCAGACGCCCACGCCGACCACTAACCCAACCACACCGACAAACAGCACAGAGCAGACGTCGCACGAGCAGATTCAGAAAAAGATCGACGCGATCTACGGCGTGCGTCAGGATGGCGACGTCGTCGTGTTCCGAAGTCATAGCAAGGATGCGTCCGAAATCCAGATCGCCGGCGACTTCAACGATTGGATGCCCCACACAACGCCGATGCGGCGCTTAGGCAACGGCGACTTCGAGGTCCGCCTGAAGCTCCCGCAAGGTCGCTTCCGTTACCGACTCGTCGTGGACGGTCGCTGGTCGCACGATGCATATAACCCAACGATCGAGTCCAACGAATACGGCGAACTAAACTCTGTCGTCGAAGTCACCCAATAGCAGAATCCGATCCGCGACCGTAAGGAAGCGACCTCTGAATCGCGTTCATAAACGACAATCATAGCAAAGCAAATAACACCCCACACACCGCCCCACATCGGGGCGGTGTTTTCTTGCGCTTTGACGATCGCCCCATGCTGCACAAAATCGCACAACAGGTGCAACCTTGACCAACAACGACAATCACGCCAAAGAGGAATTCTCCCGTTCGCGAGGATTGACGTGCGCGTTTCTATTGCTCATCGCATGCGTCTTCGCCTATGGCGCGTGGCGGCAGAGCGTGGAACTAAACCTCAGCGAAACCGCAGGCGGGCAATCGCCCTACTTTTCCGAAGCGACGCGCATCGCCAACGAAGGCGTGGCCAACTACTTCGGCGATCGAAATCGCATGCCAGGGGTTCCTGCCTTGCTATCTCTGTTCCATAGCGAAAACACGACCACCTACTTTTCACGTTCCAAGTCGGTTGCAATTCTTTCGTCAATCGTAGCGTTGATCGGATTGAGTTGGCTTTTCTTGAGAAGATTGCCAGGAGCGCCGGCGGTCCTTGCGATAGCGATCACAGCCTTCGCCGTATTCTTACCGAAAGCGTCGTTCGTCCAGGCAGAGCTTCTTTATTACGCGCTCTTTTTTGCAACGTGGTTGTTCATGTGCCAGTTGCTCTATCGCCCCAACATAAGAACCGCCCTCATCGTCGGACTGATGGCGGGTCTTTCCTACTGGGTCAAAGCGAGCGCCCCGCCGCTGGTCGTTGCGTTCATTTTCGCGAGTCTCATCGCAGCATTTTTTCGGCGCAAAGGGACTGACTCAACCATCGCCGAGCGCAAGCAATATCCTTCTTCCCGAGATACGATCATCAGCGCTGTCCTCGTCGCGATCACCTTCATCGCCGTGATTTCGCCGTACCTTCTCGACAACAAAGAACGCTTTGGCCACTACTTCTACAACGTCAACTCGACCTTCTTCATGTGGTGCGACAGTTGGAACGAAGCGAAAACCTTCGCCGATCAATACAACATCAGCGAGCACTACCCCGAAGCGCCGACGGATGAAATCCCCGGCGCGTCTCGCTATTTGCGAACACATTCGCTCTCTCAGATCGCCGCAAGATTCTCCTATGGCTTCGCAACCCTCGCCAGACAGTTTTTCAGCGCGGCGTACAGTCGCTACCTTCTCGCACTTGGCGCGGTGTGCGTGCTACTCGCATGGCAACAGCGAAAGCGTTTTCGCGAATTGACAAAATACGATGCCGTCGTCGTCATGTTCTCGCTCTGCGTCATCGCCGGTTATCTCGCAGTCTACGCATGGTATGCACCCGTCGCGTTTGGCGATCGGTTCATCCTTTCGCTTTATTTACCCGTTCTTTTCGCCGAGTTGTTTTTCATTTCGCAGTTGGCAACCGGCGTGATCCGATGGAAACCGCTTGGCCTATCCCTTACCACAAGCGACGCCCTTGCGATTTTTCTAACGTCGATCGCGCTCGTTCACGGACTATGCGAAGTGGTCAACCCCCTCGCAAACGCCGACACTGCTTTCGTTCACTTCTATTTCAACGAATCAAGGGAGGCGCAGCTCGCCGGGAATAGGGATATCGCGATCCGCGGATATCAGGGCGTCGTCAAGCTCGACCCGACATTCGCCGCAGCCCATCACGAGCTTGGTTTGATCGCACTTCGGATAAACCGGTCCGACGTGGCGCTTCCCGCGTGCCGTGAAGCGGCCCGCCTATCGCCTGATGATGCAAACTATCTGAACAGTCTCGGCTCTGCGCTGATTCAGGCGGGAGCGACCGACGAGGCAATCGAAACTTGGCAGCACGCGACGAAGATCGATCCGAACTTCGTCAGCGCGCTCTACAACCTCGGCGGTGCCTACACAACGACAGGGCAAATCGACCGCGCCAACGAAATCGCACAAAGACTCGACGCACTCGACCCGCGCGCAGCCAACCGATTACGCACATTGCTGCCGAATGGACAACGTCGCGACCAGTAAGCGCAACCGAGCTGCGCCCGTAGGGAGGCGCTTTCTTCTGGTGTGTATACACGAAATAGAGCTTCCACCGCCTCGGGGGTTCGCCCCTTCACAGTCTCGGCTTGGAAAGACCCCGACCTAGCAGTCTGTTGAAAAACGAAGTTTTTCTGTGTGGCACCGGTTTGTAACCGGTACAAGAACTAGGAATAAGAGATATCGCACCGGTTGCAAACCGGTGCCACACTTTTTCAACAGCCTGCTAGCGAGAGATTACATCCTCACAGACGACCCGCTTGTTTGCCGCAGCGAAAGAATCAACTCGACCTCCCCCACCGGACGCGAAACGTCCGCCGCGATCTGTTCAGAAGTGAGACCTCGATCAGCCAGTGCATGAATCACCGCATGTGCATCGTCCGTCGGAACATCCTCATCGACTCCGCCCACGACCGGCTCGGCAACTGCACTTGTCTCCTCAAACTCCAGCGGAGATTCCGAGTCGAGCGTCACATCAAGCGACCCCGACCCCGACCTAATCCCCGACCTAGACCCCAACCCCGATCGCACCCCCGACCGTCCTTCCCCAACCGTTTCCTGGTGTTCCTGCAATCGCGACAGACGCTCGATCCGATCGTCGGCATCGCGAATCGTGATTTCCAGCTTGGCGATTTTCGTATCGAGGCG
>JAJRUK010000396.1 GCA_024277835.1 Planctomycetota bacterium
TGTCTGATCTGTCGGTGGCACCGACGCCGATGACCTCCGGGAGCGTTGAAAGGCCAAATCCTGATCCCAACAGAGCGTTCTCATTACCCGCGGAAAACAGAATAACCATCCCCAGCCCGTTACGCCCCTCCTCAAAGGCAGTTCGGATTCCATCGACAATGATCGGAGAATTCGGGGATCCTTGCCCGAAACTCCAACTGTTGTTGTGAACATCGACGCTACGAGCGAATGCGGCGAAGAGGTACCCATTGGCCCATCCGAATTCGTCTATGCCGCCCAAGCCAACGCTACGAGACGCGGTGAACTCCGCTGAAGGAGCAACACCCCGCACACCGACCCCATTGGCCGAGGCAAGCATCAAGCCAGCCACGGCTGTCCCATGGGCCTCCAAAGCTCTCTTCGGACGCGGGTTCTGTCCGTCCTCTTCAAAGGCCTGCAATGTGAGGTCCCGCCCGATTCCGATATAGCGATCGACAAGGTCTTCGTGATCGACGTCAACGCCTGAATCCAACAAGCCCATGCGAACCCCCGCACCTGTAGTGATCTCCCAGGCTTCGGGCGTGTCAATGTCCGCATCGACGACGCCACCATTGTCACCAAAGTTCTGGTGGTGCCACTGCCTCGCGAAGAACTCGTCGGCGAAATTCGCTTGGTTGGTGACAGTCGATCGTATGAGATTGGGTGTCGCCCAGACAACCCGTTCGTCGTACGAGAGGCGCTCGGCGATTGTTAGGTCACTATCGATCACAAGCGGCTGAACGAGATACACGCCTTTCATACGCGCCACGTCTTTGACAATGCCCAGCGCGTGCTTGTTGAAGAGTTCGTCGCGCTGGTCGTCCGTCACATCGGGCTTGAGCCTGAGTACGATCTGACCTGTCGAAACGACGGGGGCCGCTTCTTTACCGAACCGATAGACGGAACGGACAGAAATGATGTCCGGATCCGACAGAATCGAGGCAGATCGCTTTTGCGAAACTTGATCTGTTGTTAACCGGTACATCGACCCATAAGGGAAGTGCTCGAAGCGATCGAGGCGACCCAGCGAGGATTTTTGCAGTCGCTTGGCAGAGGCGTCAGCTTTGTCTGGATTGTCTAGGAACACGGCGTACTCGGTCGTCGAGCGCGTCATGGAATGACGATGGCCATCTGCGGTAATGTATACGTCCTCTGCGAGGACTGTGGACCCGCAGGTTGCCATCGCAACTACCGACGCCAAACGCACCGCCACCACGAAACATGGGGAAGAATACGCCATCGCTTTGCGCCCGATTTTCATCGTCAATCCGCCTTTCCAAATGCCTTATGAAGTTAGTCGCGGTCGTCCAGCTATTCGCTCTGGTGATGGACCAACCGCGCGTGAAGCAAAGTCAGACGCCCGCGATCGTTCGCGGATGCGCCGCAATCGGTATGAATAACCGCCCTGCCAAGGATTCGGTTTGTCAATCCGCCTGGAACCCCCCGCAACCGGCTGCGCGGAGGAACCCCATTCGCACCGGAGCGTATTGTGAAAACCACTAACTTACCTGTCAAGCAACGGCGGTCCAAATCGGCGATATCAGCCTCCCGCAGGGGGTTGCTGGTCGGCTGGGTAGATTAGCAGGGTTCGATCGACGCCGCCAAGGGTGTTGCGATGCTCCAAGCACGCGAGCGTCAGCGGAGCGGAGATGTCGCGGTGCCTTAACGCATGGCAGCGGAAGAAAAGCCGCCACGCGCGCGAGCCGATCGCCCGCCAGCGCAAAGCCGCAAGGAATCCACCAGCAGAGGATGTTTGAACGCTTAGACCGGCCTCGGCGAGACGCGTGCGAACCGTCTGAATGCCATTTTCGTCGTTGTCGATACCCGCTAGCAGCTTTCGCCACCGGGTTTCAGCGAAATCGGGCGTTCCTTGCTCTGGGAAGACATGCCGGCGCTCAAGGTCGAGCACGACAGTCGCTCGCCAGCCACCGCCAAGGGCGATCCGCGTGAAATACCGGCCAACACGCGCGATTCGTCGATCGCGCTGTCTTGCGAGGCTGGCCGCGTGAATCGCCTCTTGTGCGAAAATCGCCGGGACCATCCGATGCGTTGCCCAGATTTCGTTCAGGTCCGACTGCGAGGCGCGCAGCAGGCAATCGAGATAATCTTTCACGAAGCGAAGCCTCTGGGTTCGCGTCGCAACACGCTTCATGGATTGATCCAAATGAGCGAGCGACCGGATAATCTGTATCCATGGCGGGCGACCGGCGGTCAAGATCGCATCCGTGGTGTCGGCGAACCGGGCCTGCTGATCGCGGTCCTTATCGGCTACGAGAATATTCCCGGGGTGGCCATCCTGATGAACAAAGCCCGCGCGATGAGCGTTCGCATAGAGGTCAGCCACCGCGTTCGTCAGCTTCTTGATGCGGTCATGTCGCGTATTCGGGTCTTGCTCTGCGATCGCGACAGACCATGCGGCAGATAGCTCCTTGGCGTTCTCGAAGGCTTCCGTAATAAGAACAGTCGCGGGCAACGGACCACCCCGGACGCCGAAAGCAACCGGTCGGACCACCGGCACACCTCGCCGCATCCCAGCCACACAGACCCGCCATTCTCGGTGGGAAGCGGTCTTGCCCAGCGTCTGGCGAACCTTTGAGGCGATTGAGTTTGCTTTGGGCGCGACGATTTTCGCGTAGACGGTGTCCGAGCCTAACTCGATGCGCCATACGCTGCGGCGGTAGCCCCTCTTCACCAGCGTCGCGCGCGGATCGCCTTCCGGATTGAACCAGTCGAGGGTGTCGGGGTGGTTGGGGTCGTCGGGGTGGGCTCTCTGGAAGAGGCTTTTCTGCCAACGGCTTCGGATGCGCCAATGGACGTCGCCACGACGCAAGCTGACCTCGGTGTTGATTTGATTTTGCGACATAGACCGCGACAGTTGTTGGTTTTTGGTTCAATTCGTCTGGAACCGCGTTCTGTATCGTCGGGCGCGGTGTTATCGGGCTATGATTGTACACGCGCGGTGGGCGTGTCGCCAAGCAATCGGCGATTTTTGCAATTTCGTGCGTTCTTGTAGCGAGGTCGCGCGATGACGTTGACGGATGGCTCGCAAGCGGTGAGTGTATGCGACGCGCAGCGGGACCAGCGTTATATGAAGCACACGATTCGCACAATTTTACCCCTCTTGACCCTCACTGCCACCCTTCTCGCGCCGGGTTGTCGCTCGTTCCTGATCGATCGGACGGACGGTTTTGTCTACGACGCGGTTCACGATCGTCAACAGGCGGTGTTGGGTGAAACCTCGAACATGATCGTCGGCGACGAAACGGGCGACGTGGGTCTGACGAAACGGATGTACAGTTTCAACCCTCGCCCGGTTGATCCTGAGCTACCCAAAGCGTTCGAGACGTCGAAACCGCACGACGACGACCGTCCGCCGATGGAGACGGACGGCGCGGACCATGCTGAAGCAGACTCGCACGACGAACAGTCGGACCGAACGGTTGAACCAGCCGATGCGCTTGAAGCCGATTCGGACGACGCCGACGAAGAACCGTTACTCACGAAGGACATCTTCAGTGAAAAGGATCGGGTGAACGCGATGGTCTTCGGATTGCGCGATGCGATGAAGTACGCACTTCACCACGCACGCGATCTTCAGGATGCCAAAGAAGCGCTTTACCTCGCAGCCCTGGACTTGACGCTGGAACGACATTTGTGGACGCCGCAATTTGTCGCGTCGATTCGGGCGGACTTTGCGGACTTCGGTCAGGTGCGAGACTTTGATCGAGCGATGACCACGGTGAGCGACGTAGCAGTTTCGCAGAGACTCCGATATGGCGGAACGGTCACGGCGCAGGTGATCAGCTCTCTCATGCGCGACCTGGGTGTTTCGACAACCTCGGGCGAATCGGGGAGCGCTATTCTGTCGGCAGATATTCCGCTTCTTCGAGGTGCGGGAGAGGTTGCGTACGAATCGCGGTATGTGGCTGAGCGCGATTTGATCTATGCGGTAAGGACTTATGAGCGTTTTCGTCGGACGTTTCTTGTTGCGGTCGCGTCTCGTTATTTCAACCTGCAAGGACTCAAATCGGCGATCGCAAACTCGCATGTAAGTTACTTGAATTTCCGGGACTTGTGGATCAGGTCTGATTTTATCAATCGCATGGGTCAAAGTCGCAACGTCTTTGAAGCGCCGCGAGCGCGGTCGAGCTTTCGCCGCGCCGAGTCTGCGCTGGTCAGTGCGAAAGAGCGGTACGCGACCTCGCTGGATCAGTTTAAGATTTTCATTGGCATGGAAGTTGTGGGCCTGATGGAGGTTGCCTCGCAAGGCGAGGACAAGGACGCAGCCGAGCTTGACAATATGTTACCCGATGTCGCGCTGACAGAGGCCACCGCGGTGGCGCTGCGCTATCGCCTTGACTATATCAACGTCGCAGACCGGTTGGACGATACGCGTCGCGGCGTCACGATTACCAAAAACGCGATTCTTCCAGACCTGACCGCAAATTTGAGCGCGACGGTGGCATCCGACCCGGAACGATTCAGCTCGACCTCGTTTAACCTTGAGCGAACGACGTGGCGCGGGGCGTTTGAATTGCGGATGGATGATCGCAAACGCGAGCGCACCGCGTATCGCGCATCGTTGATTAGTGTTCGCCGCGCGACGCGCGATTATGAACTTGCGGGTGACCGAGTTCTGGCGGATGTTCGCCGGGCGTTGCGACGCGTTCTCCAACAGGAAAACATTCGCGATATCCAGATAATGCAAGTGAACGAGAACGTAACTCGCGCTGAGGCTGCCCGGGCACAGTTCGACCTGGGCATGTCCACCAACCAGGACGTCGTTGACGCCGAGAACGAACTGCTCGCCGCACGGAACGACCTTGCCAACGCGATTTCCGCGTACCGCATCGCGATCCTTGAATATCGACGCGACACAGGAACGTTGCGCGTCAGTGACGATGGTCGGTGGGGTCGCAACGACTCAACCGAATCGCACCCGACGCCCACCGACCCGTAACCCCCCAAAGACCCGCTCTTCGTTACATTCGGACTCGCTACGACAACTTCCGACGCTTGCCATCTGCTTTGTTTTTGGGGGGGAAATGGGTTATACTAACATGGCTTCAATGTTTCGCCGTAACTCGCGCCGATGAATACTTGTCCGGGCGCACAGCGAGTGGTTCGCACGTTGCGGGCGAGGTGATGAAGTCGGGACAGGACACAGCATCATGACCACACTAACTACCGGAACGAAACTAGGCGCGACCCCAACGCATAGCGCAAGTGCATCCGCAAATCCCGGATCATCGAGGAGGTTCGCGCTTCCGGCGATCGGACTCGCCGGAGTGTTGTCGCTTGTTTGGCTGCTAGGCGGACTGACCGGAGGTGTTGACCCCAATGCGTCGCTGGATCGCGTTCCCATTGAGCCGCATTCTTTTGTCATCGCGCTGAAGCAAAAAGGTGAACTTCAAGCGTCGAACTCGACGGACATCAAGTGTGCGGTGGAAGGTCGCTCGACCATTATCAGTCTGATCGCGGAGGGGACGCCGGTAAAGAAGGGTGAGCTTCTTGTCGAACTGGCCAGCGACGAAATTGACAATCGCATTCGCCAGGAAGAAATGAAAGAAGCGAACGCGATTACCGTTTATGAATCTGCCAAGACGGAACTGGACATTCAGCGCGACAAGAATAAGAGCGACATTCGCAAGGCAGCCCTGCAGATCGACCTAAAACGAATCGCGCTTGAGAAATACAAAGAGGGCGACTGGAAACAAAAGCTTAAGGACGCCGGAATCGCGATCGAGCAGGCGATCATTACGCTCGATCGTCGCAAGGTGGATTTTGACGCGAAAAAAGAACTGTTCAGGAAGAAGTACACAACCCAGACGGACAAAGACGAAGCGAGTTTTAACTATAAGAAGGCCGAATGGGATCTGGACAAGGCGAAACTCGCCCTCGACGTATTGAACAAATACACGCACGTTGCTGACATGATGACATTCGAGTCGGACCTCGAAGAGGCGAAGAAAGAGCACGACCGCGTCGTCAAGAACGCCAAAGCGGAAGAAATCAAGAAAGTCCGTCAGCTTGAGGGCAAGAAAAAAGAGCGCGATCTGATTCAGGACCAGCTTGCCAAGTTCCGCCGGCAAAAGGAGGGGTGTCGCATTTACTCGCCCACGCAGGGTTTTGTTGTCTACTACACCGGTGGCGGACGAGGCTGGTACATGGGCTCGGAAAACCAGATCAAAGAGGGCGCACAGGTATTTGAGCGCCAGATCTTGATGCAACTACCGGACACTTCGGCGATGAAAGTCATCGTTCGCATCCACGAAGCCAAGACCAATCAACTCGAAGTCGGGCAAAGAGCTATCATTACGGTCGAAGGATTTCCCGGTCAGCAGTTTACCGGGCAGGTCGATAAGATTGCAGTTGTCGCGGATAGTTCGAGCAGTTGGTTGAACCCCGACCTGAAAGAATATGAAACCGTCATCAAACTTGACCAAACCGAAGTCGCGCTCAAACCGGGTGTGACCGCACACGTCGAAATCCTTGTAGACACGGTGGATGAAAAGTTGGCCGTTCCTGTTCAGGCGATCTTTTCCAAAGGTGGAAGTCGCTATGTCTTCCGCGACGACGGAGGCGAACCCGAAGCGATTCCGGTTGAACTCGGTGGAATCGGAATCGAGTGGGCTGAGATTAAATCGGGTGTGGAGCGCGGCGACAAAGTCTTCCTGGCGTTCAACGACGACATGAAACGATTGATCCCTGAACCAACACGCAAACAAAACGGCAAATGGCGCGGCGCAAACAAGGGCCGAAAGTCCGGCGGTCACGCGGGCAAAGCCAAAGGCGGCGGTTCGTCCATGAGTCCGCACGGAAAATCCAAGCACGGAGGCAAATCAAGCGCCTCCAAACATACCGCCTCAACCACAACGAGTCATTCAAGAGGCACACAGTAAACTCCGCCGTGTCTATCGCCTCTGTCAAACAGCTAACGAAGGTCTACGCGAAAGCGGGGAGTCATGTCGCCGTCCACGCGCTGCGCGGAGTGAGCATCGACTTCACCGAAGGCGAGTCCGTTGCGATCTGTGGCCACAGCGGCTCTGGCAAGAGCACGATGATGAATTTGCTCGGTTGTCTGGATCGCCCCACCTCCGGCAGCTACTTCCTGGGCGATATCGACGTCGCACATCTCAACGACGACGACCTCTCGGACATCTGTGGCCAACGTATCGGGTTTGTCTTTCAGAGCTTCAACCTGATCCCCCAACTCACAATCCTCGAAAACCTTGAAGTCCCGCTTTTTTATCAAGGGGTCGCGCCGCAGATTCGGCGGGAGCGTTCGCTCGTACTCGCCGAGATGGTCGGCTTAGGCGATCGTGGTCAACATCGCCCCAACGAGCTTTCCGGCGGGCAGCAGCAGCGGGCAGCCATCGCCCGGGCACTGATTAACGACCCCCTGATCATTCTGGCGGATGAGCCGACGGGAAACCTCGATACCGCAACCGGCGACATGATCCTCGAAGTTTTCGACCGCCTCCACGATGAAGGTAAGACGATCTTGATCGTAACACACGAGCCGGAAGTCGCAGCCCGCTGCGACCGGAGCATCACGCTCAGGGACGGATTGGTGATCGAAGACACCAAAGGGGAAGCAATCAACACCCCTGCCACTGCCCAAAACGACGCCTCTCCCACCGAGGTCCGATAAGTTCCGGTTTTTTGGCGATTTCTCCGGGATATACTGTTTGGACGACATCGCCTGTTCAAGGCCGTTGCAATCTTGAGCAAGAACTGCATCGCGACCGAGCATTTTCCGTTAAGTTATCCGAACCCCCATCCCGACATTATCTAAGTCGCGCATTTTATCCAATTTAACAGGCAAGAGTCGCCGGTCCGAGAATGACACGCGGGTGTCGTGACAGCCACGAGATGGCGTCACTTTCGGAACCGAGCCAATACGAAAGGGATCGAGCATGGCACGTAGAGAGATGACGATTGAGGCGATGTGGAAGAGTTTTCTCAAGCGACCGACCGTCGAGATGCGAAACCGGATCGTGGTTCATTATAGTCAACTGGTCCACACGCACGCGGCCCGCCTGTCGCGAAAGCTTCCCGCCCAAATCTCCTACGATGAAATCTGCAGCGCGGCCTTCGACGGTCTGATCGAAGCGGTCGAAGCCTATGACCCCGAACGAAAAGCAAAATTTGAAACCTTCTGCCAGCAGCGCATCTCCGGAGCGGTCATGGACTGGTTGCGAAGTCTCGACCCGCAGAGCAGAACGGTGCGTACCTTCGAGAAGCGCCGCCTCATGGCAGCGGAAGCGCTCGGCAGCGATCAGGAATACGGAGCCTCGCACGCCGACGTGGCCAAGCGCATGGAGATGACGCAAGATCGTTACGACTACCTATGTCGTCTGTCGCAACTCGGCAAGGAAGTCCACTTCAGCGCGATGGAGCCAGCAAGCGATCGCGGCGACGGCGGTTCGTCGCATCCGTGGGACGTTCGCGATCGTCGGGGCGAAGACCCGGCGGTGAAGGTATCGCGCGAAGTCCTCTCCGACTACATCACCAAGGGTCTCGCTCGCGAAGAGCGACTTGTTCTTACGCTCTATTACTTCGAAGGCATGACGATGGCAGAGATTGGCAGCGTGCTCGATCTCTCCGAGTCGCGCGTGAGTCAAATCCACAAAGAGATTCTTCAGCGCCTACGCGGAAAGTTTCAGGGCGTCGCGTATGAGGAACTGGTTGCGTAGGAAGTTAACCGAGTCGTCGCTGAATCGCGACACGCACCTAACCGAGCCGCGACCGTGAGGGAGCGAACGCCGGAAAATCCCGATGCGCTCGCGTGCAAATGGTTTCTTCCGTCCCGTTGAAGATCGCTACCTTACGGGCGCGGATTGGCTTGTTGTCCCGCCGCTCACGCGAATGTTGATGGCGCTTGAGGTCGAGCGCTTGCCGCATTACCATCGCGCGGATGGATCGCAACGTCAGTTTGGTCGTCGCCTTTGAGGGGACGGGGTATCACGGGTTTCAAACGCAACCCGGGTTACGCACAGTTCAGGAAACGCTCGAAGCAGCCATCCGACGGGCGGTGCGCCATCCCGTTTCGCTGATCGGCAGCGGGCGGACCGATGCGGGAGTTCACGCGGCTGGTCACGTTAGTAACTTTCATACAACCTGCTCGCTGGACTCTAGAAAACTCGCCCATTCGATCGGGTCGCGCCTTCCCAAGGACTTGAGCATCGTCGCCCTGCGCGACGTTAAGCCGTAGTTCCACGCGACCCGAGGCGCAACGAGCAAACTCTACCGCTACCGAATTTTCAACGCGCCCCATCGACCCGCCGGGCAATTGATCCATCGATACGTGTATCACTATTGGAACCCGCTTAACGTCAAAGCCATGAAAGCGGGGGCGACGCACTTCGTCGGCGAGATGGATTATTCCGCGATGGCAGCGACCGGAACCGTACGAGCGACGATGGTTCGCGAAGTTCTGCGATGTGACGTCGAACGTCACTGTGACGAGATTCGTATCGACGTGGAAGGAACCGGGTTTTTGTGGAAACAGGTGCGTACGATGGTAGGGACGCTGATGGACGTGGGTCGTGGCCGATGGGAACCCGACCACGTCGCGAAAATCCTCGCGAGTTGCGATCGTCGAGAAGGTGGACCGACCGCGCCGGCGCGCGGACTTTGTTTGCGATGGGTTCGCTATCCGCCGGAGCTTTTTTGTGATGATGGAATGATGGTTCCCGCGATTACAGAGGGCGATCCGAGGGAGAGCGGGTGACGGTCACGCGTAGCGGCGTCGCGTATGAAAAACCCGATTGAATCCGATGCTCCGCGCAGGCTAAAGACTGCAGCTCTGGGTTGTTATGAAAATCTGTCATGTCATTACACGCTTGATCGTCGGCGGGGCGCAGGAGAATACGATCCTGACCTGTCGGGGACTTGTAGCAAAGGGTCACGATGTGACACTGATCGCCGGACCGGAGACGGGTCCGGAGGGGTCGCTGTGGGAGATGGCCCGGGCATGCGGGTGCGAGTTGATCGAGCTGGACGCGATGCGGCGAACGATTTCGCCAGGTCTCGACTGGCGAGCGATGACAGAGATGCAAAAACTCTTTGAGCGCATCAGTCCGGACATCGTTCATACGCACAGCAGCAAGGCGGGAATTCTAGGTCGCCGTGCGGCATACCGGGCAAAGATTCCGTGCATTATTCATACGATTCACGGGATGAGCTTCAACCGGACGCAGGCATGGTCGTCACGAACGATCTACCGCCTCCTCGAACAAAACGCAGCCACCCATACGATGCATTTCGTAACTGTCGCGGACGCGATGATCGACCAGGCCGTCGAGGCTGGTATCGCTTCGCGAGAAAAGTTCACGACGATTCGGTCGGGTCTGGAAACGGAGCGATTTGCACCAGATCGTGACGTCCGCGCCAAGTGGCGATCGCGGTGGGGCGTCAAGGACGATGACATTGTCGTCGGAACGATCGCCCGACTCTTTGAAAACAAGGGCTACGAGGAAATTCTTCAGGCGATGCCATCCGCTGTCACTAAGTGCGACCGCCTTCGGTTCGTCTGGGTCGGCGACGGTGCGCACCGGTCGCGTTATGAACGAAAACTGAATGAACTTGGACTTCTGCACCGCGTCGTCTTCACGGGCTTACTGCCACCCGAAGAGGTTGGGCCTATCATTAACGGGTTCGACCTGCTGCTTCACGCGTCGAAGTGGGAGGGACTACCCAGGGCGCTGGTGCAGGCGCTGTTGGTTGAAAAACCGGTCGTTGGTTTTGACAACGACGGCGCGCCCGAGGTGGTGGATGAGCAGACGGGAGTGCTTGTTCCACTCGGCGATGTGGACGGACTTGTCAGCGGGATCGTTCGACTCGCAGCAGACGCCGCTCTTCGTGAAAAGCTTGGAAAGACGGGTCGACAGCGATGCCTGGAGGCATTTGACTGGCACACGATGGTCGACCAACTCGAAACGCTGTACGAAAAACGCCGCACGACGTAAGATCAGCGTATGCATCCGGTTCGAGGTTACTATCGCACCTGTAGGTCGCTCGCTCGCCGCACAAGAGGCGGCCTGCTTATCGCGATCACAACGACAATCGTTCTCGCCTCCGGTTGTCAGCAACCGATCGCACGCACACCCATACTGAAACCTCCACGACCTGCTCCGATCTCCGTCTCTGGTAAAACAGTGGTCATCGACGCGGGCCACGGCGGGCGCGACTTCGGCGCACCGGGCGTTGGTCCGCTTGTCGAAAAACACGTTAACCTTTCGATCGCGATGCGTGTGGCAGCGCTGCTGCAACGACGCGGGGTTCATGTGATTACGACGCGGCGTGATGATACGTTCATCCCGCTGAATGATCGGGCACTTGCGGCGGATCGGTATGTGGCGGATCTTCTCGTTTCGATTCATGCGGACTCCGCACCGAACTCGCGCGCAACCGGTGCAACCGTATACATCGCCAAAGGTGCCCTTGGTGCAAGTGAAAATGCCGCCAATCGAATCGGCGCGTAGCTATCGGCAGCGGGCATCAAGGTTCGCGGGGTGCGCTCTGCCAATTTTCGTGTGCTGGTGGGTCATAACCGACCGTCGGTACTTGTTGAATGCGGGTATCTCACGAACTCGGTCGAGGCGACGCTCTTAGGGACAACCGAGTACCAATCGCGCGTGGCAGAGGGGATTGCGGCGGGTGTTTTCGATCATCTGCGGTCCGATCGGTAAGAGAATGTCCCGCAGGTTGGTCGGCGGGCGAACTTTCAGGTAGATTACCGCAATTCGCGAATGAAAAGGCAGCCTAATTGGAATAGACTCTTCGTACAACCTTCATCCGTCGTGAACTCTTTTTTGATTCCTTAAGGATATGATTGAAAGTATTTACATCTGGTTCGTGCTAGGCCTCTTCTCGGTAGCGACCGGCGCACTTGCGCTGTACGGACTCCATCTCTACGTGCTGCTTTTTCTATTCCGCCGCCGCGTGACGAGCGTTCGCCAGCAGCAGGCACAGACCCACGCGAACTACACGCGCGATCGCGCCGATAGTGATTGGCCTATCGTTACGACGCAGTTGCCGATCTATAACGAAGCGGATGTCGTTCATCGCGTGATCCAGGCGGTCGTCGCCATGGACTATCCCGCCGGTCGCCACGAAATTCAAATCCTCGACGACAGCTCTGACCACACGCGCGAGGTTGTTGACGGTCTGGTGGAACGACTGCGGGAACAGGGCGTTGATATTCGCGCGATCCGTCGGAGCGATCGCAAGGGATACAAAGCGGGCGCTTTAGCCTATGGGATGAAAACCGCTCGCGGCAAGCACCTTGCTATTTTCGACGCAGACTTCGTACCTCCGCCCGATTTCCTTCGACGTGCGATCCCGCTTCTGGATGCCAGCGACAAGGTCGCATGCGTTCAGGGTCGCTGGGCACATTTGAATCGGCGCGAGTCCTGGTTAACCGAAGCGCAAGCGCTCGGTATCGATGGCCACTTCGCCATCGAGCAAGGGGCAAGATCGTGGAACAACTTGATGATGAACTTCAACGGCACCGCCGGGATCTGGCGGCGGGCAGCCATTGAAGACCCAAACGTTGGCGGATGGAGCGCCGACACGCTCACCGAAGACCTGGACCTTTCCTATCGAGCGCAACTCGCAGGCTGGACGATCGGATACAGCTTTGATATTGCTGCACCGGCTGAGCTTCCCAATACGATCGAAGCGCTCAAGAGTCAGCAGCGCCGCTGGGCGACGGGTTCGATTCAGGTGGCGTGCAAACTGCTACCGCGCATCTGGGTTAGTAAAATTTCGCTCGGGGAGAAGCTTGAAGCGACGCTCCATCTAACGCATTACTCAGTGTCGTTTTGGATGCTCGTCCTCGCGTTGGTCGCAAGACCCGTCGCTGGCGCTGCCGTTGGCGACCACATGGGTCTCACATGGATCGGGGCGGGGTGGTTTGCGATGGCGCTTGCGACATTTGCTCCATCACTCGTCTACACGTACGCGCGCTACACACTGGGTGAAAAATGGTCGGGGCTTCGTACGATCCCGTCGATGGTCGTTTTGGGTTGCGGGATGTGTATCAACAATTCGCTGGCGATCGTGCGCGGTTTGTTCTTGCGCGGTGGAGAGTTTGTGCGAACGCCAAAATCGGGCAGTGTCACGGGTCTGGCACGAAGCTCTAGCTATCGGGCGACGTTCAGTCGCTTGTGGATCGCGGAACTCACCCTTGGCGTCTATACGTTGTTTACGTTCGTCGAGTTTCTCACGAGCGTGCATCAGGTCATCAGCGGGTTCATGCTATTCTACGCAGCCGGTTTCCTCATCACCGGATTGATCTCGATGCCAAGACGAGGGCGAGAAAGCGAACCTACTCCCGCACTCCCGACAACGCCAGTACCGGTTGAAGCGGCGGCTGGGTCCTGACGCAAGCAACGGTCAACCGTAGCGGGTTGTTGCAGGAAATCATTGCACCAAGTTGCCGCGGAGAGCTTGTTCTTCCGTCCCCCCTTTTCCAAGGGGGGATCGAGAGGGGTTGCCAGCGTCGCTTGAGCGTTTACTACTCCAGGGACAGCCAATCCTTCGTTAGCTCGGCGAACCGCGCTGCTGCCTGCGTCGCCACGACTCGATTCGTTTTGTATCGATACCCAAACTATAGGCGAAAATGTAAAGCTGATTGCGAATCGTGGTCCTCAAGACGCCGTTGTCACGCCAGCGTCTCGCTGACGTTTTCACGGGAAGATCGACCATCACGATTCGCCCGCTTTTCTTGAGCGCGCGAACGAGGGCGTAGTCTTCCATGATTGGTTGCGAAAGATAACCGCCAGGGCCTTCAAACGCTTTTCTGCCAACAAAAATGCCCTGATCGCCATAAGGTAGGTTCAGCACCCGCGAGCGAAAGTCCACGACGCGTTCGATCATTCGCAAACTTGACCCGTTCGCATCTATTCGAAGACGAAACGCTCCGGCGACAGCACCGGGTTGATTCAGCGCATCCCGAATGGCGCGATCGTACGCTGGCGGCAGGTGCGTGTCGGCGTGGAGAAAAAGAAAAATGTCGCCGGATGCAATGGCTGCTCCCGTGTTCATTTGAATCGCTCGCCCCCGATCGCTACGCACGACGCGAGCACCCATCCGCTCCGCCTTCGCACACGTATCGTCGGTGCTACCCCCGTCAACAACGATCAACTCAACCCCGCGACCGGTGGCAACCCTTGAGAGGGTGGATTCGATGTTACTTGATTCGTTAATGGTTGGAACGATCACAGATATCCTCTGAACATCAGAAACGTTTCGGCGTTTTTCATCGGCACGCTGCCAAACAGCTAAATCCTTCGGAACATCCACATCGTTAAGCGGGTCCAGCAAGGCGACGTTGAAACCGGCGCGCTTGGCTGCGTTTTGCGAGTCGCGAAGGACGTCCGACCCACCCCAAGATATACCCTCGAAAATCTCGGCAGCGGGCTTCCGCATCCCAACAAGAACGTAGCCACCGTCACTCGCCGGGTTGAACACGACGTCAGCGGTCTTCACTTTGTCAAACGCGCAGGAAAGTACGTCCTCAGTAATCTCAGGACAATCGGAACCCATCACAACCACGCTGCCCGCTCCGCGACAGAACGCACGGTTGGTCGCGCGACGCATTTTTTCGCCGAGGTCGCCATCGGTTTGCGCTACATGCGTCCAGTTGTCGCCAAACGCCTCGCGAGCATCCGATTCCGTTCCGCCCATATAGTGCAGCTCGACCGTCACCTCGCGCTTTTCCAACAACCGCGAAATGTTCGACAGCGCGTGAAGGGTCATGTCTCGCTGGAGGTTGGCTGCCCCGATTTCGCCGAGCGCAGGAATCAGTCGCGTCTTGGTTTCACCGGGCACGGGACAGCGCGTAAAGACAATCAGATGATCGCCGCCAACCCTCGGATTCTTCCCCCACGCCGGTTTCGCCTTTTCAAGATAGATCGTGGAGATGATCTTCGTCCCGGCCCCGATGACCCCGCGAACCGTACCCGATATTTTCGATACACCGATCCGCCGACGATAGTCCACGGGTACTTCCATCGTTCGCAGTCCGCGCCGGGCCGCACGAATTTGCATCTGAATCGTCCATCCAAAGTTCGGATCATCCATTTGCAGCGAGCACAGTGCGCGGTACGAGATCGCACGGAAAGGTCCCAGGTCGGTGTGCGCTGTTTTCCAATGAAGGCGCATCAACCAGCAAGCAAGCGCATTGCCATAGCGCTGCTGCGGGGTTAGTGCGCCGTGATCCGCATCCCCCAGCACTCGAGACCCGATCACCATATCGAATTCATCTCTCGCGATCGGTTCGACGAGACGATCCATCTGCTCGGCGTGGTCGCTGTAATCGCCGTCGAGAAAAACAACGATATCAGGATGACGAATGAACGACATTCCTGCCAGACAGGCTGACCCGTATCCGCGCCGATTCTCGCGGACGACCCGAGCGCCGTTTGCTTTCGCAATCTCGGCGGTGGCATCGCTCGATCCGTTATCGACAACGACGATCTCATCAACCCACGCCGGGATGTCACCAAGCACGCGCGCAATCGACCGCTCTTCATTGAACGCGGGAATAATCACGGCGATGTTGTGGTCTTTGAACATGTTTAAGTAGCCCGCGGGTTGGCGCTCTCGCGTTTATGTTTCTTTCCGAAAACCCAGAAGGCGAGTAGCGCGACCCAGACCGGAAAATGCTCGATCCACAACACGAATCGATATTCGTAGTGCAGGTAGTATAGCGGAAGCGTGGCCGTGTAGAGCAATAGCGCGAAGTTGTTCCGCACACAAAGCAGCGGAAGCATCCAGAGGTAATACCACGGAAACTGCGTCGGACCAAGCAGGAACAGAACCGCAATGACACTGAGGATGCGCGAGGTAAGGTCGCGCCCGTCGCGGATCGGTTTGAGCGCGCAGAGCGCCGCCCACCCACCAACAACAATCGCAACGGCAACACGCGAGTAGCGAATAACATCGTCGCCATTGATCGAAAAGGGCGACAGCACAACGCTCGCGACATAGGACCAGATCGCGAAAAACCCCTCGTTATTCCGCCAATAGCGCGAGAAAGCATGCAGACCCGCGTCGTCCCCCGTCGCGCCGAGCAGCATAGGCCAAAGCATCAGAGCACTACCGCCCACGATCATCACAGATCCCCAAAGCAATACTGAAATCCGGCGGGCGCACGTTCGCAGCAACACCGGCGCAAGCAGGACGGGCCAAAGCTTGGCACCAACGGCACCAACAAGCGCTAGCGAGCACCACGTTGTTCGTCGGCGCAGAGCAAAAAGAACGCCAGCCACCACGGACGGAAACGCAACGACGTCCATGTGCGCAGAGCTGGTTACCTCGCGGAGCAACACCGGATTCCACCAATACCACGCGACCCAGATCGGCGGCAACTTCAAATCGGCAAGCAGCACGACCAACAGGACGACCGTCGCGATATCAAACGCGAGCAGCACAAAGCGAAGCGCGTAAACACTCCATGGCTTAACGACATGCGCCGCCGCGAAGACAGCTTGAGCAACCGGCGGATAAATCGTCGCAAGATGAGGGTGGTTGACTTGTTCAATCGTCTCGCGACCTGTCGTAGCAATTGTAGCCTGAGGCGGTTTTTGAAAGTCACCCAATGGACCACCGGGAGAAGACGGGTCGTCAACGAGAAGCTGCTCCGGAACCACCCCGTACGGATTCACTCCGTGCGCCGTCACAGCCCCGTCAAGCAAGTAACGATGATAGTCATCCTCAAGAAACGGCGGAGAAACCAGAACAACGCATCGCGCTGCCAACCCGACCAGCAGGATCGCCCCCAGCTCGTGACGCGCAACAATCGCATGCTTCCTGGAGCACCACAGACCGGCGACATAGACAAGACCGACAATGATCGACGATACAACAAGCGGAACCCGAGCGAACTCCGTGTCGCCGGCATCACTCGACCCGAGCAGGCCCAGCACCGCGAGTCCGAATGCATAAACCAAAACGCTCACACCGGTTGCGACGAATACAAACGGAAATCTTGACGCCGGTTTCAACCCTGCCACTAAACGATCTGCTTCCCAAGAGTGCGATTATCGACGCCAGCGGAGAATCGTTTCAAACAGCTTGGCGACGCGCGGCGTAAACCGCGTCTTGTTATAAGCGTCGCCCGCTTTGCGAATCACATCGGCCGTTGTCGGATACGGATGAATCGCCCTGGCGATCGTACCTAATCCAGCACCCGCCGCCATCGCAACCGTCACCTCGGAAATCATATCACCCGCGTGCCGCGCGACCAGTGTAGCTCCGACAATCTTGTCGGTACCCCTGCGAACGTGAACCTTGCAAAAACCGTCCGTGTCGCCCTCAAGAATAGCACGATCGACGTCGCTCAGTTCAATCGTAAACGTGTCGATCTCGATTCCGCTGGCCTCCGCGTCTTTGGGATACATCCCGACGTGTGCGATCTCCGGTTCGGTATACGTACACCACGGAATCGTCAAAGCGGACGCCTTGGATCGACCAAAGAAAAGCGCGTTCTGAATCACGATCCGGGCCATGAAGTCAGCCGCGTGCGTGAATTTGTAAACGCTGCACACGTCGCCCGCCGCGTATATTTTCGGATTGGTCGTCTGAAGCTTGTCGTTGACCTTCACACCGGCGCGTCGATCAAACACAATGCCAGCCTCATCAAGTCCGAGTCCATCGACGTTTGGCGCACGCCCGACACCAACCAAAATCTGATCAACCTCAACGAATTCGCCGCCTTTGAGATTGATCACGCGCGTGTCGCCTTGCTGTGAAACAGATTCGATATTGACGCCGCACCGCAGGTCCACACCGTCGCGCACAAGCGATGCTTCAATGCGAACAGCCGCATCGCGGTCTTCGCGACTCAGAATGTGAGCGCCCACTTCCAGCAGCGTCACCTTCGACCCGAATCGCGCGAAACACTGCGCCAATTCGCATCCAATCGGACCGCCACCGATCACAGCCAATCGCTTGGGCAGCTTCGTCAGCGAAAAATCGTCTCATTGGTGAGCGCACCGGCTTCACTAAGTCCGGGGATGGGCAACACCACCGCCCGAGCGCCCGTAGCAACACAAGCCCGAGAAAAACGAA
>JAJRUK010000397.1 GCA_024277835.1 Planctomycetota bacterium
GTCCATGTTGCCGGCGAAGTCGATGTAGCCAATCGCTCCGCCGTAGGGGCCTCTTCGCAGGGTTTCCAGTTCGTCGATGATCTGCATAGCCCGAACTTTCGGCGCGCCGCTGACAGTACCGACAGGGAGGACACTCTTAATCGCGTCGAAGGCGGTCTTGCCTTTGGCTAACTCTCCCGAGACGTTGCTGCAGATGTGCATGACGTGGGAGTATCGTTCGATCGACATGAGGTCATCGATCTTGACGGTGCCAGGTTCGCAGATTCGACCGAGGTCGTTTCTGCCCAGGTCGACCAGCATGACGTGCTCAGCCCGCTCTTTGGGGTCGTTGAGCAGTTCGGTTTCCAGTCCCAGGTCTTCCGCTTCGTTTCGGCCTCTCGGTCGTGTTCCGGCGAGGGGTCTGCTTGAGACGGTGCGGTCTTCGAGGCGGCAGAGGATTTCCGGGCTTGCACCGACGAGGGTAACGGTTGGCGACTGAACGTAGAACATAAAGGGCGACGGGTTGATAACGCGGAGGGCGCGGTAGATGTCGTAGGGTGATGCGTCGGTCGTTGATGAGAGTCGATGCGAGAGGACGACCTGAAAGATGTCGCCGGCGCGGATGTACTTTTTGCAGCGATCGACGGCGACTTCAAACTCTTCTTCGGAGACGCTGCTGTCGTAGTCTTGCTTGGCGTTGGTGACGACGGGGAGCGGTTTGATTGGGTCGGGGCGATGGACTTCCAATTTGGCGATGAGATCCTTGATGCGGTCGCAGGCGGTTTCGTAGGCAGCCTCTTCGGAGTCAGCCTCGTCGAGATGGGCGTGGACGACGACGTGGATGAGTTTTTGCACGTGGTCGAAGATGACCATCTGGTCGTAAATGCCAAAGATGGCATCGGGGAGGTTTCGATCGTCTTTGGGCGGGGTGCCGAGTTTTTCGTAGTGACGGGCGATGTCATAGCCAGCGTAACCAACCGCGCCGCCGAGGAACCTCGGGAGGTTTGGCGGTTGGGCTGCGTTGTATTGGGCGAGGAGAGATTCTAGCTCGTCGAGCGGATCGACGCCGGCGACTTCGCGCGTGCCGCTTTTGTCGGTGACTTTCACGCCGTCGTCTTTCGCTTCAAAGATGGCGACGGGTTCTGCAGCCAGGAAGGAATATCGCGCAATTTTTTCGCCGCCGACGACGCTCTCGAGGAGGAAGGCGTGGTCTGCGCCCTTGGCGATTCGGTCGAAGGCGGAGACCGGGGTCAACTGGTCGCTGAGTAAGCTACAATAGACGGGGACGGTGTTGGCGCTTTTCGAAAGTTTGGCGAACTCTGCTGTGGAAGGTTGAAAATGGAACATGGGGGCGATGCTACAATCCGCGCCGTGGGGCGTCAATTGGACGCTCCCGGAGCGTGCTCCCGTCCGGAGAGGGGTTCGGCTATACTGTTTTGTGGGGCTGCAATCGATCGGCACGGGTGGGGAATGAAGAGGAATGCGGTTTCATAATGTATACGGTTTCTGTGGAGACGACTTTTTGCGCGACGCATCGTGTTACGCTTCCAGATGGATCGTTGGAGGCGGTGCATGGGCATGACTGGCGCGTGGTGGCGGTCTTTGCGAGGGCATCGCTGGACGATCATGGGATGGTTGTCGATTTTTGTGAGGCGGAGCGCGTTCTTGAAAAAGTCGTAGCGGATTTTCGACATGCCGATTTGAACGAGCTTGAGATTTTTTCGGGGCTTTCTCCGACGGCGGAGGTTGTTGCTCGCGTGTTATTTGATCGGGTCGTAGCCAACGGGTTGGATTCGCTCGTTCGTGTCGAGATTACGGAAGCGCCGGGATGTTTGGCGTCGTATCAGCATGATTCGGTGTGAAAATCCGCTTCTACAGGCTACGGGGTCGGTTTGACGATAAAAAGCGAGAGGTATAGAGTTTAATGGCGGGGTGGATGTGCGGGGCGAGGCAGGATTATCATGCAGTGTGAACGATGCCATCAAGCCAAGGCGACGGTTCATATCACCGATACCGTTCCGGAAAAGACCGAGCGACATCTGTGCGAGAATTGCGCGGAGTCGGAAGGCGTGATCGTTAAGCATCATCATCCAACGACGAACGAGGTCTTGCAGCAATTCTTGAAGCACAAGGCGGCGACGTCCGGGGCGGATGATATCACCTGTCCAAAGTGTGCGATGACGTTTAACGATTTTCAGTTGAAGGGGCAGCTTGGTTGTCCGCACGACTATACGGTCTTTCGTGAGTTTTTGTTGCCATTGATCGAGCGTGCGCATGAGGGGCAGGTTCGTCACATTGGGAAGGTTCCCAAGACGGCGGCGGCGACGGTTCATCGGCAGACCGATCTTGTTCGACTTCGGCGCGAGCTGCGCGAGGCGGTTGCGGGCGAGAATTACGAACAAGCGGCGCAGGTTCGCGATCAGATACGGATGCTTGAGGACGCATGAATCTTGACGATCTAACACGAAGTACGGGAGAATGGCTTCGAGGCGAGGGGCCTTTGTCTGACGTTGTGGTCTCATCGCGGATTCGCCTTGCGCGAAATCTGGCGGAAAGGCCCTTCCTGACGACAGCCAGCGAGTCGGATCAGACGGAGATTTATCGTTGCCTTGCCAATGATGTGACGGCTGCGAGTGATGACGATGCGATGTTTGTTGATCTGAATGAAGCCGACCCGGTCGATCGGGATTTTCTTGTCGAGCGGAATTTGATTAGTCGTCAACATGCGTCGGGGAGCGGAAGTCGTGGTGTTTCGATTTCGGCTCGCGAGACGCGTTCGCTGATGATTAACGAAGAGGATCACTTGCGGATTCAGGGGCTTCGCTCGGGTTTTCAGTTGGAAACGATCTGGGAAGAGGTGAATCGGGCGGACGATGCGATTTCTGATTCGTTGTCGTTTGCGTTTGATTCTCAGCTTGGTTACCTGACAGCTTGTCCGACGAACGTTGGGACGGGGATTCGGGTTTCGGTGATGTTGCACTTGCCGGGGTTGCGTTTAACGAAAGAGATTGAGCGCGTGGCCCGGGCGGCGCGGGATATGCACCTTGCGGTGCGAGGTTTGCAGGGGGAAGGGACCGAGGCTGTCGGGGATTTGTATCAACTATCGAATCAGACGACGCTGGGTAAGACGGAAGCGGAGATTATTGACGCGTTTAGCACGTCGATTATCCCGCGGATCGTTGAGTATGAACGGGCGGCGCGCGATACGCTTGCCAAAAAGCAGCCCGTTCGACTGGACGACAAAATCTGGCGGGCTTACGGGTTGCTTTCCAATGCGCGGCGGATCGCGAGCGGCGAGACGCATACGCTTCTGTCGCCGCTTCGGATGGGGATCTTTATGGGGCGGTTTTCGAAGTTTGATGTGAAGCGCTGGAACGAACTGTTCTTGTTTACGCAACCCGCGCATCTTCAGAAGGTGCATGGCGTGTCGATGGGTGAGCGCGAGCGGGCGATTGCTCGGGCTGATTATCTTCGCGATCGACTTGGCGACGATTGAGGGGGTTGTCGGCGTCCATATCTGGTCCGCATGACGGACCCCACTCCCTTCTGGGATGCCGGGTCGATGACCCCCAGCCCACCGAAATTTGTCCGCATCGCGGACACTATGGGTTGGTTTGCGGGATTGTTTCTTTCGCTTGGAGCATTTGGGCGAAGGCCCTTATCTTTCGGTCATTGGGGGAGAGGGTTTGCGCTTTTTGGGCGTGTGGGAGAGCTTCTTTGATTTTTCCGGTCATGTATAGAGCGACGGCTAAGTTGTATCTTGCCTGGAGGAAGTCGGGGTGGTTGTCCACTAAGTGTTGAAGATGTGTGATTGCTTCCTCGATTTGGTTTTGACCTAGAAGCGCCATGGCTAAGTTGTAGCGGACGTTTGCACGGGTTGGGCCGGGGTCGATTTTCAGTGCTCGCTGCCAGTAGTTGATTCCGGCGGCTGCGTTTCCTGCGCGGGTTTCAATGAAGCCCATTGCGATGAGTAGGTCAGGGTCGTTGGGGTATTCTTTGAGGAGTGGTGCGAGTTCTGCGCGGGCTTCGTCGAAACGGGCGAGGTCGCTGAGTATTTTGCTGACGTGTGGTGGCAAGATCTTCTTGTCGCGGGTCGTGCTCGATCCTTCGCGGAGAATGTTGATCGCGTCGTCGGTGCGGTTTTGCGAGACGAGCATTTTGGCGAGTTCGATGCGGGCGCTGCTGAACGACGGATCAACCTCCAAGGCCTTGCGATAAGATTCTTCCGCTTCGTCGAATCGTTCTTGTTTTCTCAGAACGCCCGCCAGCCCTCGGCGACAGTCTGATTCGTTGAGTCCTATCTTGATGAGTTCGCGGACGGTTGATTCTGCCGCTTCGACATTTCCACTGGCGAGATACAACCGGACCAGGTCACTCATGGCGGCGGGCGTTTTGGTGAGGCCGAGACGGTTGACGGTTTCCAGAGCGGTGATGGTATCGGTTACTTCCTGTTTGGCTTGATCGGGCGCGCTTTCCCACCAGTTGTCGCGCGGCGACCAAATGGCGTCTGGAAGTTGGATCGCCTGGGACCGTGCGTGGGCTTTGGCGAAGGTGTATTGGATGAACCCGCTGTGTGCGAAAAAGGCGATGAGAACGAGCGACGACAGCGCGTAAAGTGCGCCGGGGGTTGTGATGCGGTTTCCAGTTTTTAGTTTCAGATTTTGAAAACGAACGTTTGTTGAGACGACGAGTCGCCACGCTTTCATAAGGAGAAACGCGGTGATGGCAGCCATGCCCATTGCGAGAAGGAGTGGGACTTGGTTGTAAAGACCCCGGTACGAAAGGATCGCGGCGATGCCGACGAAGGTCATCGCGAGTTCTTCGGTGAGGGTGAAATCGTACTTGCGCGGTTTGGGTGGTTGCGTTTGCGTTTTGGCGATACTCGGTTTTCCAAAGCCGAACGATAGGGCGTCGTTGGGGCAGACGCTGACGCAGTCCATGCACTTCATGCAGCCAGGATCAACGACCATGCCGTAGGTTGCGACTTCTTCGTGGACGCGAACGTTGGACGTGCATGCGGCGGTGCAGTGGCCACAATGTTCGCAGGCGTCGGAGACGCGGATTCGACCGGGGGCGACTTTGTCTGCGACGGCGAAGAATCCGCCGTAGGGGCATGCGTAGGTGCAGAATCCTTTTGAACCTAAAAAGTAGACGATGCCGAATCCGCAGATGATGACGGTCAGGATCGCGATCGAGTAGGTCGGGAATGTCTTCCAGTAGTCCGTTGTGATGAGGTGGTTTTGCGTGGCAGGTGCGGGAGCGCCGATGTAGAGTCGGTAGGCGGTTGGCCAAACGAACATGTAGATCGCCAGAGCGAGCGGTGCGAGGATGAGGATGCGCGATCGGAATGGTTTTGGTTTGATGCGTATCTTTTTCAACAGCCAGGCGGCGATGTCCTGGTAGGCGATGAGGTGACAGCCCCATCCGCAGAGGTAGCGACCGAAGATGAGCGTGGCGAGTATGGCGACGGCGAAGAAGATGAACCCGGCGTTGAGGTGACCATCGTTGAGAGTGTACATTGCCTCGGAGGGTTCGATGGGGGAGATTGTCTTGCCGGTGATGAGCCACTGAATGGCGTGGACGATCATGGTGACGTGGACGAGGATGAGGGAGAGTGCTCGCCACTTGCTCATTTTGGAGGGGCGGACGGTGGTCTTGTCGCCGGGAAGGACGGGTAGGTGGATAGCTCCGCTTAAATGCGGGTTGGGTTGTTTGTGTTGCTGTTGCATCGTGCTTTTGGTTTTTCGGCTGATCGGTCTGGGTGCGTGACAGAATCGGCGGAATCTGAGTTGCGTTTGCAATCGCGGTCTTGGTTGAAAGCTGTTGTCACGCTGTTGCCGATCGCTCCCTCACAGTCGCGGCTCTGATATATATCATATCGGGTGTTGGCGAGATGGGTGGTCCCGGTGCGGATTTTTCGCTTTCGGAGGGGCTGGTTGTTCTTGCGAACTGGTTGCTGAGGCGTGACAATGGGCTGCTGACGCGGGTGCGTCGCTGACATTTTGTTGATGAGGAACTATGCCAAACGATCCTGAGACGGCTTCTGCTGTTGTGACTCGGTTGAAGGAGCATTGCGAGCTTCGGCCTAAGCTTGCGGAGCGAATTCATCGTGAGCTGATGATGGAGCTTCATCGTCGTGGGATTGTGACGATCGACGAAATTAACGATCTGGCGCGTGCGAAGCTTGGCGAGGAGCCGGAAGAGGTCGTGCTCGATCCGAATCAGCCAGAGCACGATCGCTGGGACGAGCGCGAGCGGGAGTCGATCGAGGCGATCACAATCGAAAAGGTTTCGGAACATTTTTCGCTGGGCGATGTTGATGACCTAGTCAATCTGACACTAAAGCGCGAGGAAGTTTATAGTCTTGAAAATGTCGTCGCTGGCGGAACGGTTTCGTTTCGCGAGCTGGCGGACAAGGTGCAACGTTTTTGTCAGCTACCATTGGGGGAGACGCGACTTGCACCTGCCGAGGTGATTGGCACGCGGGTTGCGCTGACGCGACACTTGATGAGCGATCAACTTGAGTTTATCGCGATCGCAAAGAACCACTTGACGATACGCCATTTCGATGACATTTCGCGGCGGCTCATTGGTAGCGATAACGGGATGGGGCGGATTGGCGGGAAGGCCGGGGGGATGATTCTTGCCCATGCGATACTCGCTGAGAAGGAAAAGGGGGATGAATATCTTCCGCTAGCAACGCCGGAGTCTTATTACCTTCGTAGTGATGTCGTTGAGGACTTTCTGCGCCTGAACCGGTTGGATGAATATCAGAATCAAAAATACAAGCCAATCGAGGATGTCGCTCGCGAATATCCGCTGATCAAGGGCGTTTTTCGCAACAGCGAGTTTCCGCTGAAGATCGTGCATCAGCTGCGCAAAGTTCTTGACGAGATGGGGACGCATCCTCTGGTGGTACGATCGTCGAGTTTGCTTGAGGATCGTTTGGGGACGAGCTTTTGCGGTAAGTATGCGAGTGTTTTTGTGGCGAATCAGGGTTCGCTGGAGCATCGTCTGCGCGCGCTGCTTGGGGCGATTGCGGAGGTCTATGCCAGCGTGATGGGGCCTGACCCGATTCTGTATCGCCGCGAGCATAATCTGATTGACTATGTGGAAGAGATGGCTGTCTTGATCCAGAAGGCCGTCGGGTTTCGGATGGGCGACTTTTTTCTTCCGGCGTTTGCGGGGGTTGCGTTTTCGCGAAATGAGTATCGATGGTCGCCGCGGATCAAGCGCGAGGACGGATTGCTTCGTTTTGTAATGGGATTGGGCACGCGGGCGGTGGACCGGGCCGGGTCGGATTATCCGCGGATGGTCGCGCTGGGTGAGCCGACGCTTCGTCCGGAGTCTACGGTTGAGGAGCGATTGCGCGTGTCTCAGCGAACCGTTGACGTGATCGATATGAAGAAGAATCGCCTGCGTTCGATTGGGCTGGAGGAGCTATTTGCCTCGGGGACGCAGTTTCCCATGCTCGATAAGATTATTTCGGTGCATCGCGATCGAGAGCTTTATACGCCGGCAAGTATCATCGTGGATGGCGAGCCGTCGCAATTTTGCATCACGTTTGACAAGCTGTTGCGCGAGACGCCGTTTGTGGAGCGAATGCAAAACTTACTGAGAAGACTGGAGCCGGAGTATGGCGGGCCTGTCGATATGGAGTTCGCCTGCGATGGCGAAAAACTCTACGTCGTGCAGTGTCGGACGTTGTCACAGTCTGCCGAGCGCGGTCCGGTGAAGATTCCAAAGGGGATTCCGCCGGCTGACGTTGTGTTTGATGCACACAAGTATGTACGAACGGATTTGATTGAAGGACTTGAGTACATCGTTTACGTCCCCACGGGCGTATATGACGAAATCGAAACGCGTGAGGAGCGGACGGAGGTGGCGCGCGTTGTCGGGCGGATCAATCATAAGCTGCCAGCGAAGTCGTTTGTGTTGATTGGTCCGGGGCGATGGGGGAGTGTTGATATATTGCTCGGGGTGCCGGTGCGGTATGCGGACATCAATCGGTGTCGGGTATTGATCGAGGTTTCGCGGATCAAGGATGGGTTTACGCCGGAAGTTTCGTTTGGGACGCACTTTTTTCAGGATCTGGTCGAGGCCGGGATTGATTACTTGCCGCTGTATCCGGATGAGGAAGAAAATCGGTTTAACGAGGCGTTCTTGATGCAATCGGCGAACAAGATGGCGGAGATCGTTCCGGCGGACGCGGATTTTGAGAAGGCGGTGCGGGTGATTCATGTTCCGTCGGTGGCGAAGGGGCGGAAGCTGACGATCGCGATGGACGGGGATACAGATGTCGCGGTTGCGTACTTGAAGGGGTAGCGGCGATCGAGCGGCAAATGCGAAGCACCCATGCGTCCGAACGTCCGCGCGGGCTAAAGCCACGCGGCTCGGGGGCAGGCGCGTGTTGAGTACTGGTTAGCAGGGAGAGTTTCTTATGAATCGTTGTTTTGTAGTTTCGTGTGCGTTGGCGTTGTTTTGTTGCGTTCCTTGCTTCGCTGAAAAGGGCACGACGGTTCATTGGCCTCAGTTTCGGGGGGCGGGGGCGAGCGGGGTTGCGCGCGGGGCGGTGCCGACGAAGTGGGATGCGACGACAGGTGAAAACATCAAGTGGAAGACGGCGATCCCTGGACTCGGGCACTCCTCGCCGATCATCTGGGGCGACCAGCTCTTCGTAACCACAGCCATCAGCGGAATGAAGAACCCTGAGTTAAAGGTCGGTCTGTACGGGAACATCGCTCCGGTTCAAGACGACACCGCCCATAGCTATCGCGTGTACTGCCTTGATAAAAATACCGGAAAGATTCTGTGGGACAAGGAAGCGTTCAACGGGGTTCCAAAAGTGAAGCGCCACACGAAGGCGACGCACGCGAATTGTACGCCCGCGACGGATGGGAAGCATGTCGTTGCGTTCTTCGGGTCGGAGGGGCTGTACTGTTATTCGATGACTGGCGAGCTGCTTTGGAAGAAAAGCTTTGGTGTGCTTGATAGCGGGTACTACGTTGTGCCGATGGCCCAGTGGGAATTCGCAGCCAGTCCGGTGATCTACAAGGACAAAGTGATCGTTCAGTGCGACGTGCAGAAGAATTCGTTTATCGCGGCGCTATCGATCAAGGACGGGAAAGAGCTTTGGCGGGTGAAGCGGGATGAAGTGCCAACGTGGGGCACGCCGACTGTGTATGAAGGCAAGGGACCTGCGCAGGTGCTCGCGAATGGTTATCGTCACATCGGCGGGTACGACATCAACACGGGCGAGGAAATCTGGAAGATGACCGGGACGGGGGATATTCCAACGCCCACGCCGATTGTTGGCGACGAGTTGTTTTATTTCACGACGGGCCACGGCGGGGGGAACCCGATTTATGCGGTGCGAAGTAACGCGACGGGGGACATTAGTCTTGGCGAGGGTGAGACGTCGAACGGTTATATTCAGTGGAGTCACGGACGAACGGGGAACTACATGCAGACGCCGCTGCTCTATGGCGACAAACTCTTTACGTGTCGCGATAACGGGATTCAGGCGTGCTACGACGCGAAAACGGGAAAGAAGATTTTCAAGCAGCGACTCGGGACCGGGCGGACGGGGTTTACCGCGTCGCCGGTGGCAGCGGATGGGAAGGTTTTCTGGTCGAGCGAAGAGGGGGATGTGTATGTTGTTCCGGTTGGGACCGAAAAGGGCGTCTTGTCCGTGAACCCGATGGGCGAGGTGCTGATGTCCACACCGGCGATCTCGGAAGGGCAAATTTTCTTTCGCGGAGAGAAGCACGTTTTCTGCGTTGGGGAGTAAGTCGCATCAGCTTGGGCGACCGAAGCGATCGCGAAGATGTTTGATGAGATTCGCGACGGCCTCTGGATTGACGGCGCTATCGATGCGGGTGCTTACTTCCTGAAGGACGGCAGGGGCGATCGTTCTGGGAGGCGCGTTTGTTGGTTGGGCGTTTGAGTGTTGCATTTTTCGCGCTGCACGATCAAGGGCGATTGTCAATTCGTCTTGATTCTCTATCACATCGTCGATGAGACCTACTGATATTGCGGCGCTGGCGCTCAATAAGCAGCCTCGCAGCGAATCCATTTTCTCGATAGGAAGGTTTCTTCGTACCGCGAGGATGGGCGGAAGAATAGAGGCCATCGGTTTGTAGAACTCGTCGCCGGGGATCATGAACGTTGCGCTCGGGTGAGCGATGACGCGGTCGGCGCAACATGCGAGTGCAACGCCGCCCGCGCGGGCGGGGCCTTGGACGTAGGCGATTGTAGTGCTCGGGTGGTTGGCGAGTACGACGAGAAACTTGACGAGTTCTTGAAGGTGCGTCTTCGGTGAGGTTGCATTCGCGAGTTCTTTCAGGTCCAGGCCTGCGCAAAACGCGGGCGGGGTCGCGCTGATGAGAATTGGCTGATCGCCGGCGCTTGCGATTGAAGCTGTGAGTGCTGCAAGGGTTTGCAGGTCGAGTGCATTTCTTTTGTTGGGTCGATTCAGCGTGATGGATCGATGGGGTGGGCTGGTCTTGTCGCGGATGATGATCCGGTCATCGTTTGGAATCGTGTTTGTGGACATCGGTTGCGCTCTGCCTGTGGGTGCAAAGCTACATCTCGGGGATGTCTAAGTATTCGCCGCAGTCGGGGCATGTTTCTGTCGAACCGGCGCTGGAGAGCGGGAACGACAGGACAGCGTTGCATGCGTCGCAGGTGGTGTCGATGAGCAGATCATCGACGGGCAGGGGGTGTTCTGCCTCGACTTGCCGATCATGCTTTTCGAGCAAAATCTTCGCCTGCTCAGCTGTTTCGTCGTCGGCGACGCAGACCTCAATGCCGCGCTTGCTCCGAAGTCCGTCAATGGGGAGCGTTTCCGCGGTGAGTCGGTTCTTAACGAATGCAGGGACGCCCTGTTCTTCGAGCCACGCGGTGACGATATCCGCCTCGGACACGGTGGCAGCATGATGAACGCAGACCATTTCACCGGACATGCTTCGCAGGATCGCGCACCGGAGCGAAGATGTCAACTATGATTCGGGTGGTTTTTATCCGTCGATATTCGGGCGTGCCTCGGCGTTTGTGGCTCCGCGCGGGCTAACTCAGGGGGTGTCTTTGTGCGAGCGGCATGGCCACGCTGCGCTTGGCCATGGCACCTGGCATGTCCGCTCCCTCACGGTCGCGGCTCGGGTCGGATCGGATCGGATCGGATGCATTACACGCGAAGCTTGAGCGTGGATGTCTCACTAGGGGAATCTGACGTCTGCTTTCGCCCGGAGTTCGGAGACGTACGCACCGCTGAGGGATTCGACGCGGGAGCCTTGGATTTCGTATCGGATCCAGTCGGCTACGTCTTTGAGGGGGATGATTTTTTCTTCGCTGCGACCGGTGACTTTGATAATGTGGTAGCCAAATCTCGTTTCGACCACGTCGCTGACCTGTCCGACCTTGAGTGCGAAGGCGGCGTCGGCGAAGGGGCGGACCATCGCACCTTCGCGCGGGAAGAAGCCGACGTCGCCGCCTTTTTGGGCGGTGGGTCCGGTGGAGTGGGTTGCGGCGAGCGCGGCGAAGTCAACGCCGTCTTTTTTTGCTTCGATCGCGATCTTTTCGGCTTTCTTCTTGGCCTCTTGTTTGTCCTCGTCTGTCGTGAGGTCTTTGGTGCCGATGAGGATGTGACTCGCTCGGACCTGTTCCGGGGTGATGTAGTTTTTGGTTTTCTTTGCTTCGTATTGCTCGCGGATTTGCTGGTCGGTGACTTTCATGTCTTCAGGGTAGCGTTTTTCGAGGACCCTGATGACGCGGACGGATTGGCGGTATTTAGGGTCGCTTGCCTGTATCTTGATGGCGTCTTCAAGCGAAGCGCCTCGCGTTTCGCGCATGCGGCGGGCGTATTCGTCGCGGGTGAGGTTCATTTTACGCAGGGCGTTGTCAAGTCCGCTTTCGATGTAACTTCGGTACTCTTTTTCCGAGACGGAGAGGCCCAGTTTTTCAAAGGCGGCGTCGAGCAGGTATTGATCGACGAGCGTGTTGATGACTTCGGGTTCAATTTTTTCGCGGGCCATCTCGACCATGTCGGGCGGGGGAAGTCTTCCGCCGGATTGCTGCTTGATGAAACCGAGAACAACCTCATCGACCGCGCTTTGATAGATGGGATGGTCGTTGACGTAGATGGTCACGGGGTCGAGGTCGCCGGGTGCTGGCGAATTCTTAGCGTCATCTTGCTGCGCAACCGCAATTGATACGACGGAGGCGAAGATAGCGGTGGTTGTGACGGCGAATCGTCGGAATTTATTGATTCTCATCGTTTGCTAGAACCTATTCTGAAGCGAGTTTGCGAAGGACGGTCGGTAGGATTCCGCCATTCTTGTAATAATTGACTTCGACATCTGTGTCGATCCGTGAAATCATCGTGATGGTCTTCGTTTCGTTGGTGGTTGGGTTGGTGACGCGGACCTGGACTTCCTGCCTGGGTTTGAGGTCGTCGCCCAGGTCGGGGATGTCGAAAATTTCTTTCCCAGTCAGACCCAGCGACTCGCGGTTTTCGCCATCTTTAAATTGCAGCGGAAGAACGCCCATGCCAACGAGATTGCTGCGGTGGATGCGTTCGTAGCTCTCTGCCATGACGACCTTAATGCCGAGCAGGAGCGTTCCCTTCGCTGCCCAGTCGCGAGAGGAACCGGTGCCGTATTCCTTTCCAGCGAGCACGACCAGCGGGGTCTGCGAGGCTTTGTACTTCTGGGCCGCGTCGTAGATGGGCATCTGTTTGTCGGTTGGCAGATGGGTTGTCATTCCGCCCTCGGTGCCCGGGGCTAGCAAATTACGCAGACGAATGTTGGCGAAGGTTCCGCGCGTCATGATGCGGTCGTTGCCGCGACGCGAACCGAAGCTGTTAAAGTCTCGAGGGTCCACACCGCATTGTTGTAGAAACGCACCAGCTGGGGAGTCTGGCTTGATCGCACCGGCGGGTGAAATGTGGTCGGTGGTGACGGAGTCGCCGAGCATGGCGATCGCGCGAGCGCCCATGATGGGTTGAACCGGTTTGGGTTCGCTGGTCAAACCGTCAAAGAAGGGCGGGTTCTGGACGTACGTGCTTGCGTCGTCCCATGCGTAGGTGTCGGTGGCAGCGCCGCTGATTTTGTTCCATTGTTCATTGCCGTCGAAGACGCCTGCGTACTGCGATCGGAAACTTTCGGCGGTGACAGACTTTGACACTGTGTCGTCGATTTCCGCCTGCGTAGGCCAAAGGTCTTTGAGAAAGACGGGCTGACCGTCGCTGCCCGTGCCGAGCGAGTCTGTTTGCAAATCCACGTCAGTTGATCCAGCCAGGGCGTACGCAACCACAAGCGGCGGCGATGCGAGGTAGTTCGCTTTGATGAGTGCGTGGATGCGGCCTTCAAAGTTTCGGTTTCCGCTGACGACGGACGTTGCGACCAGCTCGCCTTCGGTGATTGCGGTTGCGACTGGTTCGGGGAGCGGTCCGCTGTTGCCGATGCACGTCGTACAGCCATAACCAACCGTATAAAACCCCAATTTGTTGAGGTACTGGGATAAATCTGCGCTATCAAGATAATCGGTGACAACGCGCGAGCCGGGTGCGAGGCTGGTCTTGACGTGAGGTTTGACAGTGAGACCTTTTTCGACAGCTTTTTTAGCGAGCAAACCGGCGGCGATCATGACGGAGGGGTTCGACGTGTTCGTGCAACTGGTGATCGCGGCGATGGCGACTGCGCCGTGGGTGATAGTGGTAGCCCCGTCATCGGTCTTCACTTCCGCCGTGCGAGCGAGGGCTTTGTCGTCGAGTGCGAACCCTCGTTCACTGACGGGTGCGCGAAGCGTTTTTGCGAATGCGGGTTTCATGTCTGCGAGTCGGACGCGATCTTGCGGGCGTTTGGGGCCTGCGAGACTTGGTTCGACGGTGGACATATCAAGCTCAAGCGTGTCGGTAAAGATGGGGTCGGGTGAATCGGGCGTTCGGAAGAGTCCCTGTTCTTTCATGTACCGTTCAACGAGGTCGACGAGGTTTTCGTCTCGGGCGGTGCGGCGGAGGTAGGTGAGCGTGCCGTCATCGACGGGGAAGATGCCCATCGTTGCGCCGTATTCGGGAGCCATGTTTGCGACGGTGGCCCGGTCGGCGAGGCTCCTTTCAGTGAGTCCGTCGCCGAAGAACTCGACGAATTTTCCGACCACGCCCCTCTTGCGGAGCATCTCGGTGACGGTGAGAACCAAGTCGGTTGCGGTTGCGCCTTCTGCGAGTTTGCCCTTGAGTTTGAACCCGATCACTTGTGGCAGAAGCATGTAGATCGGTTGACCCAGCATGATCGCTTCCGCTTCGATTCCGCCAACGCCCCAGCCAACAACGCCAAGACCGTTAATCATCGTTGTGTGAGAGTCTGTTCCAACGAGACTATCGGGGAAGGCGGTTAGCTCACCTTTTTCGTTTTTGGTTGCGACCACGCTGGCGAGGTATTCGAGGTTGACCTGATGGACGATGCCTGTCGCGGGCGGGACGACGCGAAAGCCGTCGAAGGCGTTCTGTCCCCAGCGGAGGAACTGATAGCGTTCGAGGTTTCGCGTGAATTCGTGGTCCGCGTTGATTCCCAGTGCGTCCTTGCTGCCAAACGCATCGACCTGTACCGAGTGGTCGATCACGAGATCGACGGGGATGAGCGGATTGATTTTTTTCGGATCGCCGCCGAGGTGGACCATCGCGTCACGCATGGCGGCGAGGTCTACGACAGCCGGGACACCGGTAAAGTCTTGCAGGAGAACGCGGGCAGGAATGAACGGGACTTCAACCTGAGCGACGTTTTTCGCATCCCATGAGGCGAGGGTTTTGACGTTGTCCGCCGTGACGGTGAACCCGTCCATGTTTCGCAGAGCGCTTTCGAGAAGGATTCGAATGCTGTAGGGAAGCTTCGAGATACTGCCCAGACCAGCGCTTTCAAGGGCGTCGAGGCGGTGAATGTTGCACTTGCCCGCTTTGGTTTCGAGGGTCGTTCGTGCTCCGAATTCGTTGGCTGTTGCGGTTGTAGTCATCGGTTTCCCGTCGAGTATGGGGTTCAAACATCGATCAACAATCGGGGTGTGAAATATATCCGTGCGGGCGTTTTCGTCAACGTTTTTGGGTTGGGGGTTGGTGTCAAGTGCGTACCGTGGCCGCTTTGATTCGCGATGGGCGGAGCATTGCGTTGGGCGGCGATGTGGTCGTTTGTCTGTGCTCATTGGTGGCGGGATGATTCGGTTTTCGATGTTTAGGCGTTGTCCGGCGCGGTTGGCGATCCACGAACATCCATTACAATACTCGGCTTCTATTGCAGGAACGCACAAGGACAAGCGGAGGACCAAGACATGCTCGGAATCAACAAAGAAGACGCAACGAAAAACGGCGGCGAAGGCTGGATCGGACCCGCTCCGGAAATTACGACATCGCTACCCGGACCGATCGCCGCTGCCCTGATCGCACGCGACGAGAAACTGTCCTCGACTTCGCATACGAGAGACTATCCGCTGGTCGCCAAGCGTGCCCTCGGGTCGGTGATTGAAGACGCCGACGGCAACCGCTTTCTGGACTTCGCAGCCGGGATCGCCGTGTGCTCGACGGGTCACTGCCATCCGAAGGTTGTTGAGGCCATTCAAAAGCAGGCTGCGTCGCTGATGCATATCTGCGGGAGCGACTTCTACTACGAGTCGATGATCGAGCTGACGGAGAAGCTCTGCGAGATCACACCGGGTTCGTATGAGAAGCGGGTTCTGCTGACGAACAGCGGCGCGGAAGCGGTCGAAGCGGCGTTCAAGCTGTCCCGTCACTACACCAAGCGGAAGCATGTGATCGCATTTGAAGGGGCGTTTCATGGGCGAACGATGGGGGCGCTTTCGCTGACGTGCTCCAAAGCTAGCCAGAAAGAGTTCTTCGGCCCGCTGATCCCGATGGTGGACCATGTTCCCTATGGCAGCCTTGAGGAGATCGAAAACGTTCTGTTCAAGTACAAGATGAACCCGGAAGAGGTCGCAGCCATTTTCGTCGAGGCGCTTCAGGGTGAGGGTGGCTACGTCATTCCGCCACAGAACTTCCTCGCCGACTTGCGGAAGATGTGCGACAAGCACGGAATTGTGATGGTCTGCGACGAGATTCAGTCGGGGGCGGGTCGGACTGGGAAATGGTCGGCGATCGATCACTACAACGTTGTCCCTGACATCACGCTGATGGCGAAAGGGCTTGCCAGCGGTATGCCTCTTGGTGCTGTCATCGCCAAGAAGGAAATCATGTCCTGGCCTCCGGGTGCTCAGGGCAGCACTTACGGCGGCAACCCGATTTGCTGTGCGGCTGCGTTTACCACGCTGAAACTGATCGGCGACGGATTGATGCAAAACGCGGCGATGCTCGGGGAAAAGCTGATGGGCACGCTTCGCAAGATCGCCGACGATCGCAAGATCATTGGGAACGTTCGCGGAATGGGCTTGATGGTCGGCGTGGATGTGATCAATAAACGAACGGGCAAGGGCGACGCGGACCTGAAGAACCGCATCCTCAAAAGTGCGTTCGATCGCGGGCTGATCCTGCTGCCATGCGGCGAGATTAGCATTCGCTTCTGCCCGCCGCTGTGCATCAACGAAACGCAGCTAGACGTCGGCCTGAAACTCTTCGACGAGGTTCTCGCCGAGACGGCGTAGCGATTAGAGCCTGAAGTAGGTTGGATCATCAACCCAACATCTTAGGCTGATACATCTATCGTGCCACCAGTTGGCACTCTAATGCGCCGGGTCGATGACCCGCCTACGGAACTGTGGGTGGACGGAAGAGCGATGTTTTCCTTGAGTTAGCGTCGCCGGGCGGGTGCTTTCGGCCTGCGCAGTTTGATCTTCATATCCTTACGCGTGCTCTTGTGGTTCTCAAGAACTTTCGTCGCCTTCTTGATATCCGGAACGCGGAGGACGACGACGGTCTTGCCCTTCGCTGACCCGCCGGCGCAATACATGTACGCGAGATTCATATGGGCGGCGGAGAGCTTTTCGCAGAGGTCAGCGGCGGCACCCGGCCTGTTGGGCAGGGTGACGGCGAGCACCTCTGTCTCGGTATTGAACATCTCCAGCTTTTTGAGAACGGCTCGAGCTTTGCGAGGGTCTTCGACGATCATGCGTAAGACACCTTGCTCGGATGAATCCATCATCGCGAGTGTGGTGATGTTGACTTTCGCCTTCGCGAGGCTGCGAAAGAGTTGCGAAAGGACGCCTGGTTTATTCGCCAGGAAGACGGAGAATTGAATGCAGTTTTCCACGGAAACCTCCTTGTCAATACAATCGCCCGGCACGATCCGCGACGATATCGAGACGACTCGATTGCAGCTCACCACAATCCGCCACGGATCTTCTGCCCGAGTATATCAAACGTATCCGAACGCGCAAAGGCGTCACAACGGGCACAGGTGGCATGAAACAGTGAAACGTAACTACAGGAACGTCATTCCGGTGGCCTTCGGGTCGATGCGAAAGGCGCCCTGCCGGTGATTTTCACGGAGCAAGTCGAGTTTTCGAGGGGATCGAGGTGTTCTCTACCGGCTGGAAGCCGGCACCACAGAAGAGGGGCGCACTTTTTCAGGTCGAGAAGCGTTGGGATGCTTTCCGAAGGCGGTCACTGTTGAATAATTGTTGTGCGTATTCGCGCTCCTGGGGAGCACCCTTGGCGAGCATTAGCTTTGCGAGTGATCGCCTAGCGGGGATGGGCCAGGTGTCGAGGTCGGTAATGAGCGCGACGATCGGTGCGAAGCGGGTGAAGCTTTGGCGCTCTTGGGTGCTCCAGTTTTTACTGTTGGTCACCTTTAACTGTTTCGCGACGTCGGCGACAAGGGTCGCGATCGCTTTTTTTCGATTGGCGGGTCCGGTTTGCGCGATTCGCACTGTTACCTGCTCGCTGAGGGTATTCAAGAAACGTTCGTCGAAGTAGTCAGACGTTTTCGCACCCGGGAGTTTGAGCTCTAAGTCGCTGCCGAGTAGTTCTTTCAGTTTGGATTTCGGTGGCATGACGCCTTTTTTGAATGCTCGCGTCGAGGCGATCGCGTCTGCTTTTCGAGCGAGCGTCGGATTCATTGGGCGGAATCCGATCTTGTAGTACGCCCAGAAAGCGCCGGTCGCGACGGCTTCGTCGTTTTCTGCGCCGAACTGGTAGGGATTGGCCACGAAGCGCGTTGATTGAAACAGCATGTGGAACGTGCGAAGTACTTGGATGAACAAGAATCGAGACTCGCCGCGGCGGTATTCGTCGAAAATGTTGACGCCAGTGTTCGCCTGTTTGAAGAGCGGACTCACACCGCCGTAACCGATCGGGCGACCGTGCGAAAAGATGACGTATCCGTAGTTCGCTTCGATGCTGAGGCGATACTCCGGCACCACACCAAGCACAGCCACATGAACGCCTTGACCGACCGGGGCAAGATAGATTTCGTCTGGGTTTGCGTAGGTGATTGCGTAGACTTCGCGGTGACGAGCGGCGAGGGCTGCCCTTGATGCGTCGATGACGTCCGCTGCTTTGCCTGGCGGGAGTCGTTTGATCCCACTCAACGGTCGTGCGATTTCTTTGGAGGGAATCGCGGGGGCGGTTCGCCATTTGTTTCGAGGGGTGCAGTGAGCGAGCCATTTGATTTCGTTGAGCGTTCGCGAGCTTCGCGATTCGCTGAGTGGCCACGTGATGGGGACGCTTGCATTGTCATACTGCGTCGCCCAAGCTCGCCGTCGATCGCCCTGAGGCGGAAACTGTTTGAGAATCCATTCGAGATCGGTCAGGTTGCAGGCACCCATCGCGCGTTTGATCCACTCGCGGGTTGAAACTTGGCCGTCTTCCCACATTGGCTGTTCGGCGTGGGTTAAGAGGTTGTCGAGCAGGTCGTCGAGTTGCTCCGGGTCTTCGTAAGAGCGCCAATCGATGTCGACTTGTCCACGATGCTTGCGAAGAAGCCACTGCACGATCTCATGCGAGAATTCGTAGTGGACCGGTGTGGCAGCGAGGCCGGTGTCGGCGAGGAGCTTCTGCGATTTTCGGGGTAGTGTCGCGATGCGCGTTCCGAACGAATCGAGGAGTTTGCCCGCCTGTTCAAAAACATCAGGCCCGTCGGCGAACGCGCGCACAAAGCACGCGGTCTCGTGAAGTTGCACCAGCGTTTTCACGTCGCGAATATCTTGTTCGCCCAATTGCTGAAGCAGCGTCGCCTTTTGCTCGCGCGCGGGTCGCCCGAACTGGTGACGCAGTGATGCGAGTTCCGTGATGGCTGACTTCGCTGAATCCAATGGGGTCTTTCTATCCATCACCGTCTGGTGCGACGCCCTACAAGCACGTTGCGAGATCGAGTCCGCGACCCTACACTAAGCGATATGGAGACGACATCAACCACAATTAGCTGCCTCGGAGAGCATATCGGCGCGACCGTCACGCTTTCGGGCTGGGTGTACAATTCGCGCGGTAGCGGAAAGATTATTTTCATCATTCTGCGCGACGGGACGGGGATGTGCCAGTGCGTTCTTGAAAAAAACGACGACACCGAATCGTTTTTCGGCGACGCGAAGAAACTCGCCCAAGAAGCATCCGTCGAGATCACCGGTGTGGCGAAACAAGACGAGCGCGCGACCGGCGGGTTCGAGCTTGCGGTGACAAACGTAAAGATTCTTCATGCGTCTGTCGATTTTCCGATCACGCCCAAGGCGCACGGCGTTGATTTTCTCATGAAGCATCGCCACTTGTGGTTTCGCTCGAAGAGACCCTGGCACATTCTTCGTATTCGCGCGACAATCATCGACCAGATTCGCAGGTTTTACAACGACCGCGGATATGTCTTGATCGATACGCCGATTTTTGCACCGGCGGCTGGCGAGGGATCGCAGACGCTGTTTCAGGTTGATTACTTTGGCGATCCGGTTTATCTCGCGCAGACGGGTCAGCTTTATCTGGAAGCGGCGTGCATGGCCCATCGCAAGGTCTACTGTTTTGGACCAACCTTTCGCGCGGAAAAGAGCAAGACCCGACGTCATCTGACTGAGTTCTGGATGGTGGAACCGGAGATCGCCTTTGCGAGTCTTGACGATGTGATGGA
>JAJRUK010000398.1 GCA_024277835.1 Planctomycetota bacterium
CGATCGGCAGACCCGCCGCGTCAAATCCGCAGGGAATGCTGGCTGCGCATATTCCGGCGAGATTCGCGGAGATGGTGTACACGTCGCTGAGATACATTGCGAGTGGGTCGTTGACTTTGTCGCCGATCGGACACGCGGGCGTGGGCGCGACGGGTGTGATAACGACGTCAGCACACTCAAACGCGCGATCAAAGTCTTGCGAAATCAGCGTGCGTGCCTTCGACGCTTTTCGATAGTACTGGTCATAGTAACCACTCGAAAGAGCGTATGTTCCGAGCAGAATGCGACGCTTCACTTCGGTTCCAAGGAATTCGCCGCGCGCGTTCTCGTGAAGGTCTTCGATTGTCTCGGATTGCGTTGACCGATTTCCATAATGAACGCCGGTGAATCGAGCAAGATTGCTGGACGCCTCCGCGGTCGCGATGAGATAGTAGCACGCCGTTGCGTACTTCGCGTGCGGCAGTGTCACGGGGACGATTTTCGCGCCCGCGTCGGTGTAGATCGATACCGCGCGCCGCACCGCATCGCGCACGCTTGAATCCAACCCTTCGCCAAGCAGTTCTTCGCACACCCCAACGCGCAGGGTAGAAACATCGCACGAGAGGTCATCGCTGTAAGCCGGAACAGGTCGCCGGTTGCACGTCGCGTCGCGTGCATCGTTCTCGGAGATGACCTGAAGGATCAAGGCGGCATCGCGAACGCATCGCGTGATGGGTCCGACTTGGTCGAGGCTGCTTCCGTAGGAGACGAGGCCGCGCCTCGAGACGCGACCGTAGCTTGGCTTAACGCCGACGACACCACAATACGCCGCCGGTTGCCGAATCGACCCGCCAGTATCGCTGCCAATCGCAGCGTACACCATGCGAGCCGCAACCGCCGCGGCAGAACCGCCGGACGAACCGCCCGGAACGCGCGACGTGTCCCACGGATTATGCGTCGGGCCAAAGGCGCTGTTTTCCGCACTGCTGCCCATCGAAAACTCGTCGAGGTTTGTCTTGCCGACGATGATCGCGCCTTCGCGCTCCAACAGCTCGACAACATGCGCGTCATAACCCGACATGAAACCCGAGAGCATCTTCGATCCGCATGTCGTGGGAGACGAAGTCGTACAAATGTTGTCTTTGATCGCGATTGGGACACCGGCGAGAAGGCCCGCGTCTTCACCCGTATCGATGGCGCGATCGACTTCCGTCGCTCGCGCGATCGCGTACTCGTCACAAACGTGCAAGAAACAATGAAGCTCGCCATCGAGAGCGGCGATGCGATCGAGGCAGCTGCGCGTGACATCAATCGCGCGGACGCGCTTCTCGCGGACAGCGGCGGCGAGTTCGTGAGCCGTTTCGGGGAAGGACAAGGTTACGCATCCCCCTGGTCGAGTACTTTTGGGACGCGAATGAAACCGTCACACCTGTCGGATGCGTTTCCGAGTGCTTTTTCGGATGACCAGCTCGCCTCGGGATTGTCAGCGCGTAGAGCGCTTATCGGGGCGATCGTTGGTTCGGTGAGTGCGACGTTCGAGGTATCCAATTCGTCGAGAACCGCGCCGAATCCGAGTATTTTTGCAAGCTGCTCGGCGACAGCGTCTACATCGCTGTCGGCGACGCGAATGCGCGCAAGTTGCGCGACGTGTCTCACCGTTTTGCTGTCAACCTGTTCGGGCATTGGCACTTCATATTACAAAGGCAACGTGGCTGCGGTTTCTTGCGCAGCCAATGCAACGTATCGCATCGAAACTGCCGGTCAAGCGCTTTCACCAGACTCGGACGGGTTGTTCGAACTCTTTGCGGCGGCGATCGCGAGTGATATCCAGCCAGCGATCATAAACACACCGCCGATCGGTGTAACCGCACCAAGAAATCGCCAGGCCATGTCGGAGAGCGCCATGGCGTACAGGCTTCCCGAGAAGAGTAGCGTTCCGACAAGAAAGCACCATCCCGCCACACGCGAAGTCCGAGACGGCTTGGCGTGCGCGAGCAGGGCAACTGCGAGGATCGCGAGCGAGTGGTACATGTGATATCGCGCGGCCGTCTCGAAGATGGTCAGCGCATCGGGGCCCACAATTTTCTTGAGACCGTGCGCACCAAATGCCCCGCCGGCGACCGCCAGCGCGCCGAAAATGCCGCCCGTGCATCCCCAAAACCTGTTCACGATCGCCCTCCAGTTGTTTCATTGTCGTCGCTGAGTTGATGAGTGCGTCCAGTACCCTCGGCGCTAACATTCGTGACTTCAACGTCGATAAACTCATCATCGCCGCTTTGCTCACCGGGAACACCCCCCTGGTGCATGATGATGAATTGCCCTCGAAACTTATCCGACAGTATCCGCGCAACCCACCGGCGGCAGGGAGGGATCAGTAGAAAAAGCCCGAGTGCATCCGTCATCACACCAGGCGTGATGAGTACGAGTCCTGCCGCGAGGATCAACACACCTTCAACCATCGCCGCGGCGGGCATCTTTCCGGCGTTGAGGTCCGCCTGAATCTGAGCGAGCGTCTTGAGTCCCTCACTGCGAGCGAGCGCAGCCCCGACGGCCCCCGTTACGAGGACAAGCCCGATCGTTGGAACCCAGTCGATCGCGCCTGCGATTTTGAACAAGAGGGCCAGCTCAAGAATGGGAACGAGCGTTAGCAGCAGTAAGAGATAGAGAAACATAGCGACTTATCGGTCCTTGGCCGCTGACATTCAGCGAGCATGTGCAGGCTAACACGCCCTGAAAACCGCGTCCACTCGCGATCGGGCGAGCTTCACCGAGTTCTCGGGCTGTCCGATAAACGGATGCGGCTTTGTGGTCGCAGATACGGGCAGTTGTCGCCCAATGTGCGCCTTCGTTTCGGAGTAGTTACGACCCGGTCATGAGAGAAGGTAACGATACCACGATGAACTTGCACGCCAGGACGCGGTTTGATCTGCGGGACTGCGCGGTGCTGGTCGCGCTCTGCGTGCTGACGGCGCTGGTTCTGGGCAAGGATATTGGCGTCGGCGGCCTTCACGATCCCGATTCCTCCGCGCACGCGATGGACGGCGTCCTGATTCACGATTGGATTGCGACCGGTGGTGAGGCGCTGACGTCGCCCATGTCATTCGCGCGTGAGCAGTACGCCCACTATCCGACGCTGGGCATCGGAGCACACTATCCGCCGGCGTTTGCGATTGTGGAGGCGGGGTTCTACGGCGTGTTCGGGATTTCGCCAGCGACCGCTCGACTTTGCGTTGTCTTTTTCGGGATGCTGGCGGCGTGTGGAGTCTATTGCTTTGTACGAAGCTTTGCGGACACGACCGTCGCTGCGCTTGCGGCGGTCATCATGATCACGATGCCATCGACGACGACCTGGGGGCGGCAGGTGATGCTTGAAATTCCGACGCTCGCTGCGGTCGCGTGGGCCTCCGTCGCGTTTCTTTGGTACTTGCGGCGAACGACGTGGTTGCGACTTGGCGGGGTGCTGCTCGTTTCTCTTTCAGCGATGAGTTTCAAACAGCCCGCCGTGTTTCTGGTTTGTACAGTGGCTGCAGCGATGTTTTTCGGATCGGTGCGCGGTCGAATTCCGATGCGTCAAACTGTCGTTGCCCTTCTCGTAGGGTTTGGCGCTCTGTGGGGCGTTTTTTCTTCGTTGGACGCAGCAACGGTGGGCGTCTTACGCGATTACGATTCGTTTGGAAACAAGTGGGGTCTCGAGTCGCTCTCGTTCTACATGATGATGCTTCCGTCTCAAGTTGGGGCGGTGGTCCTTGCCCTTGCTGGCGTAGGCCTTTTTCTGCTGAGACCAGTCGCTCCCGAGGTTCGAAACTTTCTGCTTTGTTGGTTCGGGATTGTCTACGTCATGGTGACGGTGGCGAGTCTAAAAACGACGCGGTTTTCCTATCTCGGGCTGTTGCCGATCGCGGTGCTTGCTGCACTGTCGCTGGCTGCGATGCTTCGCACAATTTCGATCAGCCACCTTCGACCTGTCGGCGCGATCGCGGCTGGTCTGGCGTTCTTCGCCGTTGGAATGGGCCGCACGATCGAGCACGCGCCGAATTACGGACCCGTCGTCGAAAAGCATCGCGAGCAGATCGAGGGGAACGTTGTCATGTTCAGCGGTCTGCGCGACGGCGACTTCGTCTTCGCGACGCGCGAGCGCCTCCCGTGGCGGCGCACGACCGTGATCCGGGGAAGCAAAATTTTCTATACCTGTGCAGCCAGACCAGACTTCGACCTGGTCCAATACGTTCACTCGAAGGACGAAGTTGCTGAGCGTATGCGCGAGTTCGCGTTTCCGTTTGTCTTTGTTGAACGCGAGAACCACGTTGGGACTCAACCCGACGCCTGGTTGCGCGAATACCTCGCGGACGGCGACGACTATCGACGTGTCGCGAGTTATCCCTTCCAGTGCGAGGTGGAAGACTCGGATCGCGGTGATGTGACGATCGACGTCTACGAACTGGTTAAGCCGTACGTGCGGGCGATGGACTTCTACGATCTTCCAATGCCCCGAACGGGAAACCCGATCAGAGTGAATTTTCCAAAGCGTATTGCGATGGCGGAGTCCGGCGGATGACACAGGTGTTTGCAAAACGTCAGGTCCGTAGCTCGGCTGTTCGCGCGATGCGCGCGGCTGGGGTCGCCTCGCTTGTCGCTGGCATAGCGGTATACGCGGGCTACCGTGCAGATCGCGCGGTGCTTCACGAAATCGCGACCGGGATTGTCGAGGGCGTCGTATCACCGACCGAAAAAGTTCTCGCTGTAAACACATGGGTTCACTGGCACAATGGTTTCGTCGCAAACGCGCAGTCGTACGGGATAGCGCGACTTGGGGCGACACCCCTTCAGGTTGTAGATGATGGCGGAGACTGCGCGGACAAGTCGCGACTTGTCGTTGCTCTGCTCGCCGAAATCGACATTCCCGCCACGTCCGCGATGTGTTTCGACCCCGCCACCGGAAACGCCGTTCATACGGTCGTCGAAGCGCACCTCGGCGGCGATCACTACGTCGTCGTCGATCCGAGCTTCGATCTATTCTTCCCGAAAGACGAACCGGGGAAGTTCTACGGGCTGGTTGATATGAGGCGCGATCCGACGATTCTTCCTGCCCGGTTAAACGAGATAACTTCGGCCCGGAACTTCTGGATGCGCGTCAACGGCTACCATCAGGATCGCAGCGTTTACGATCTTGCATCGACGTTTAACTGGAACAAGAATTTCGCGACCCGTGCGATCTTCGCTTCACTTATTCCCTCAATGGGCGAGGATGTCTACCGCATTCGCCGCCCGCGAGTGTTGGAAGAACCAAAACTCGCGATTGCATCCGTCGCGATGTTCGCTGGTATCGGGATGCTGACCGGGTCTGTTTTTCTTCGGCGCAATGCGACTCGAAAAAAGAATCGGTCCACAGCGCTGGTCGCCTCCGCGTCGCGGTCGGTCGTACAACCCCTGATCCGAAGTCGCAACCTCACACGTGGCGCGCGAAACCGAAAAGTATTGGAATCTGTGTAACTAACCATGTGGCCACTCAAGACATTTTTATACTTTGGATTCTTTTGGGTCACGTGCGCGATGGCCTTGATCAATCCCATCTGGGGCGTGGTCAACTACATGGTGGTTTACCAGACGGACCCGACTGTTACGTGGTGGGGCGCTCCGCTTTCGGATCTTGGGATCCGCTACTCATTTACGGCAGCGGCGTGTACGTTCGCCGGGTTGGCGCTTGCCCGTAAGCGTGTTCCGATCGTTCGACCGGGTTTCGGTTGGTGGGAATGTGGCATTCTGCTGATCTTCGCGATCGCCTGCGTTAGCATCGTCATCGGGTACGGGTATAGTTCCGGAGCGCAGCGAGACTTCTCCAAGCTTTGGAAGGTTCTTCTGTTCACGCTGGTTCTTGGCCGCCTCGCCGCCAGTCGCAAGAACTTCCACATCGTTCTCTGGACGCTTGTAGCTGGAAGTCTGTACATCGGACACGACGCGTACACCGCACCCGCGAGGTCGTTTGTGATGGGGCGTCTTGAGCGAATCGGCGGTCCGGACTTTTCGACGACCTCCGGTGCGGCCGCACATCTCGCCGCGATGCTCCCGCTGATTGGCGCGGCGTTTCTGACCTCCCGCAACTTCTATTTGAAGGTTTTGGCGGCTGTTTCGGGGGCGTTTACGTTGAATGCGATTATTCTTTGTCGAACGCGGTCGGCGTTTATTGGTCTAGCGATCGGTGCGCTTGTCGCATTGATCGCCGCGCCGCGCGCAAAGCGATATCGTATCCACGTCCTGTTAGTCATGGGCGGAATCATGGCGTTTTCCCTCACTGACGACAACTTCTGGAAACGAATGGGGACGCTGACGAGCGCCGAAGCACTCGATAACGACCTCGCGACGACGAGTCGGCGCGAGATTTGGGCAACGTCCTTTCGCATCTTCATTGATCATCCCACGGGCATTGGCGTTGGCAACTTTCAGCATGTGATTGGTCAGTACGACTACAAGCATCACAAGCGATCGACACACAACTCGATCGTTGTGTGTTTCGTTGAACTCGGCCTGCAGGGCGGTATTGTGTTCCTCTCGCTTCTGGTAGGGTCTATCGTGCTCATCATCAGAAGTTCGCGAACCGCAGACGACTCGGACGACCCTTTAGGGACAAGACTACTTGCCTACGGTCTGCTTATCTCGCTAGTGACGTACTCGGTCGCGGCCTTGGGTACGCAGCGGTTTTATTGCGAATCGTTCTGGTGGGTCATGGTTCTTCCGCTCGCGTTGTATCGGTTGGTTCGCGTCGAATCCCAGAATCGCGCCGCCGCGAGTGAACACGTTCCGACGATCGAGGGAGCTGTCGAACCCGACTGGGATCGCGATCGAAAACTCGTTCCGGAATTGCGCAATGGATTCTGATTCAACGCCGCTCATCGTCCACGTCGTCAATTCCTTTGAAGGGGGCGGTATGGAGCGCACGCTGAGGGTGCTGTTGCAGCGCGGAACCCCGTCGCACTTTCGCCACGCGATTATCACGCTCCGAAGGGCTGGCGACTTTTGTCGAACGTTGCCCGACGACGTCCGCGTGCATGAG
>JAJRUK010000399.1 GCA_024277835.1 Planctomycetota bacterium
ACGCTTGTGCCAGTGCCAGACGCGCCACCACGATACAGGGCGAGGACCGCGCCGACCATGATTCGGTCGCCGTCGCGCAAAGGGGCGCTCGTGGGTGCGGCGTCGTTGACGAGGGTGCCGTTTCTGCTGTCTAAATCGCTGACGACAAAACTGTCGCCGATGGGAGTGAGCTGTGCGTGTCGGCGCGACGTGGATGGATCGTCAATGACGATTTCGCATGTGGTGTCACGACCGATCACAGACGGGCCGTGGGCTAGACGGTGGGTCAACGTTCGTCCGTCGGGCAAGGTGAAAAACAGGTCTGGCACGCGAGGCATCTCCAGTCGGGTCGGTGTCGCGGACGCGGGACATGGCGGCGCTGCGCTTGGCCATGGCACCCTCTCCTTCGGGATAACCGAAGGATAATGAAACGTCCAAACGTCCAAACGTCCAAACGTCCAAACGGGAATACGCTGACTCGGCTGGCGCTCACACCAGCAAGAGGCCTGTGCCACACGGGTCGAACCGATGCGAATCCGCTAGGACTTGGTTTGGCAGGTGCAAACGATTTTCTTACAACCCGGGCAGCCCTCGCCGTACTTGTTGTGCAGAGCTTTGGTCAGGTCGATGTCTGTGATGTTGGCGAGGGTGATGAGCCAGGCGAGGACGTCGGCGAACTCGCCTTCGCGCTCCTCGTGCGTCCCTTCACGGATGGCGGAAGCTAGCTCGCCGATTTCTTCGGTAAACCAGAGGAAGGTGGCGGCAGTGCCTCGCTCCCGGTCCTTTTGACTGTACATTTTCTCGATGAGTTGTTGTAGTTCTTGGATAGTCATTGGGGAATATCGAATTCAAAATAGCGAAACCTTTTTTGATTCTTTGTCGTGGATCGAGATGCCCTTGCAGCCGAGCGTCCACGCAGGCTAAAGCCTGTGGCTCGGGGGATGTCGGCATCAGTCCGTAGGGTCGCACACGCTCCCTCCTATTGTACGCGCGAGCTTACACCAGTGTCTTGTAGTAGTCGATCGAGCGGTTGAGTCCTTCCTCGAAGCTGACGGTTGGTGAAAAGTCCAGGAGTTTCTTCGCGAGAGTGATATCCGCGCAAGAGTGCAGGACGTCGCCGGGTCTTGGGTCTACATAGTTTGGCTTGATGTCTGTTCCGAGCGCGGTGTTGATTGCAGCGATGACTTGGTTGATCGTGATCTGCCCGCCACACGCGAGATTTATGGCGAGGCCCTTCGCGTTTTTCGTTTCCATCGCAAGCATGTTTCCGTGGATGACGTTGTCGATGTAGGTGAAATCTCGCGAATGCTTACCTTCACCGTAGATCGTCGGCGACTCGCCTCGTAAAATCGCGACGACAAATGCGGGAATCGCGGCGGCGTACCTGCTGTTTGGGTCTTGCCGCTCGCCGAACACGTTAAAATATCGCAGCGTGAGCGTCTCTAAACCAAAGCATTCGTGGAACGCTCTAAGATAATACTCTCCGGTTAGCTTTTGAACGGCGTACGGACTCAGGGGACCGGGGACGAGGCCCTCGTGCTTGGGCGAAACTTCCGTATCGCCGTAAGCGCTGCTGCTACCAGCATAGATGACGCGCCGGACCTTGTTGTCCACGCACGCGCGAAGAACATTGAACATCCCGTTGATATTGGTATCGTGGCTGGGTTGTGGCTGATCGACGGACTTGGGTACAGAACCAAGCGCCGCCTCGTGGAACACGATCTCAATGTCCCTTGTGGCAGCCAGACACGCGGCGGGGTCGCACATGTCCGCTTCATGAATATCGACCTTGCCCTTGGAAACATGGTCCAGATTCTGGCGTTTGGAGGTGCAGAAGTTGTCCAACACGCGAACAGAATGACCCCGGTCTATGAGGGCGCCAACCAGGTGTGAGCCAATGAAACCTCCGCCGCCTGTTACGAGTACGTTTGCCATTCCGGTTGGCCTTTATTGGGTTCGGGTTACTTCTAAAAAACTTCAAACAGCACTGCCTCGCCGGGTGGGAGCGATAGGGGAACAACGATCGCTCCGTGGGCGGCGTGGTAGACCTTGCCAAGTGAGGTCGATGTTTCGTCGGGGACTTGTACCGCTTTTTCAATCCGCTTTCCAGCGAACCTGGTTGATATCCGAAGATCGCCGCGCGCGCGGCGGTCCGGTGCTGGATTGAATACGAGAATGTGTCGGCGGTCTCCACGGACGAAGATCGTCACTCGAAAACATGGGCCGCACGCGATGGCGGCGTTCGCCTTGACGACGGTTGATCCGATGAGACGCGGACCCCAGCGTTTGGCCCGTTGAATGAGCGCCGTCACAGCCGCCCGCGGTGCCGGGAGGGAATCGAACCTGCTGCTTGATGCTGAATCTTCGTGCCGCCAGCCGGTGACGACGAGTCCCCCGGTCTGCTGGGCGGAAAGGGCTGCGTGGAACTGGGCGAGCAGTTGCTGCTTTGGTGAGCGACTCTGCTTGTCCGCCAGTCGCGAAGTATCTACGACGGCGGGCGCGCTTGCCGCGATTTCACGGGCCTCCCTGCAAGGCGTCTCCTTACCCGATTCGGCGAGGTGCCCCGCTTCAAAAAGAGGGATACAGCGAAGTCCTGCTTTGGACACCGACGAGCAGACATCAACGGCGCGACATGCCCCGCTACGATCGCATCCGGACTCGACGACGGCGGCGCGAAGCGACTTGTGTCTTACGAGCGACGACGGAACCGGCGCATAGTGATACCCATTGCTGCTTGTACTTGTGCGCGTGTCGGTGTCTGATTTTTCGTAGACTTGCAGCGATAGGGCAACAGCCATGCGCTGCGTTGCGGCGGCGTCCAGTGCTGTCTTGGTGTCGGCGTCGCAGGTGGACTTGACCAGGATAGTATCAAAACCGAGGTTGGCTAGCCTCCCAAAGTCATACTGAACGTCCACGCCTCGTTCCCAAGCGGTACAAGGTTTCTTGGCGTTGGGAAGCTCGTAACGTGCGGCGATAAAGAAGTCGTCCGCGTTCCACTTCGGGGAGGAGCTACAACCAGCGACCACCGCGACGATCATAACGACCGACGAAAGGAGCGTTGCCCGCGGGATGAGTCGCCGGTAGACTGGTTCGCATGTATCAATCATGGGCAAAAGCGTTCTTTGGGAATGCATCGGGGCTGGTCGCTTGTGTGTCCGGAGGATGTCTTCCACTGCTTCTTCTTTTCGGGATAGCGGGGTGTGCTTCTTCGCCCAAACGACCGAGCGACATGGCCAGGCAGGACATGCTCGCCCTCCTCATGCCTTGTCGGATCGAGATCGTCGAACCCTTCACCCGCCTTCGAAGTTTCGACGCCGACGATACACCCGATGGTATCGAGGTTTTGCTGCGGGCTGTCAATTCTCTTGATAATCCGGGCCTGATGATCGTCGGGAGCGTTCGGGTGGAGCTTTTTGAATATGTCCCGGCGAGTGCGAATCAGAAGGGAACGCGCGTTGAGTACTGGACGGTGGACCTGAGCAGCGTCTCTCAGCAGCGAAAGCACTGGAACCGCCTGACGCAAATGTATGAGTTTCGGCTGGGCGTGGATCGAGCGTCGATCCCCGGGGCTGGTCGATATGTCCTGGCGGTGACATATACAACGCCCCTGGGTGAGCATTTGACCGACGAATACGTACTGGAAGAGCTTCGGGCGGTGCCCGGGAGCTAAGTGCTCTAAGCGTGACTTTGGAGGTGTGCGATGACGAAGCTGTCTGCGAAAAGGATCGGATCGGTTGTTGCGGTGGCGGCGATGTTTGTGGGGGGCTGTGCGAGCACGCCAGATCGGGTGATGCGTCAAAACTATACCCAGATTCGGGAGAACGCCTCGACACGGGCCGAAGTCGGGTCGCTTCTGGGGACACCAGAGCACACAATCGGGGATACCTGGATGTATACGCGGCCTGAGCAGCACCTCACGGTCATCATCGATTTCGGTGCCAACGGGGAAGTGGTCCGAAAACAGTGGGTTGACGGCGAAACCGGGACGTGGGACGACTCGTCTGACCAACAATAGCCCACCCCCCTATCCGCCCTGCATGACTTGAGACCCATTGGCTGGTGAAGCATCTATTCCATCAGCCGCGCCGGGACAGCGAAAACTTGACTTTAGTAGTTTGGCTAAAATGGAGGAAGTTCCAGCCCTCTGCCAAGTTCCAGTTCACGCCGGCCATCGTGGTGGCCGATAATCCCGGTTTGTAGTTTGGTTCGGCGAAAAGCGACAGGACCGCTTGATTCTTTGGGTCTATGCGGGTATGGTATTGCGTCTGTACACGTCGCTGATGCGGCGACGGGGGAAAGTCGTTCTGCCGCAGCTACCTCCCGAGTGAGTAGTTAGCCTCGTTCCTCGGGTTCGTCCCCTCCTACATGGAACGCCTTGAAGACGACATACTCATGCAGTATAGGCACAGCCTCAGGGCTGTGAAATTCAATCGTTCTGCCCGCAGATTTGCGGGTTGATGTTTAGATAGGCAAAGCAAGGCGCGGGTTCGTTGCTCGCGTGAGTACCGGCTGAGACCCGGTGCAAGTGAAGTGAGTACGCCAAAAGGCGTCGAGAGACTAGGCGGTCAGCCATGGAAAAACTTAGCAACATACGCAACATCGGAATTTCGGCTCATATCGACTCGGGCAAGACAACGCTGACCGAGCGAATTCTCTTTTACGCCGGTCGGATTCACCGCATCCAAGAGGTGAAGGGCAAAGACGGCGGAGCGACCATGGACTTCATGGAGCTTGAGAAGGAGCGCGGAATCACGATCACCTCCGCGGCGACGACCGTGACCTGGAACGAGAAACAGATCAACATCATTGACACACCAGGTCATGTGGACTTCACGGTCGAGGTCGAACGATCGCTGCGTGTGCTAGACGGTGCGATTCTTGTGCTCTGCGCGGTCGGTGGTGTGCAGTCGCAGTCGATCACCGTTGACCGGCAGATGCGTCGGTACCGCGTACCGCGTATCGCGTTTATCAACAAAATGGACCGAACCGGGGCGGACCCGGTGCAGGTCATCAGTGAGCTTGAATCTAAACTCGGACATGTCGCAGTTCCTATGCAGATGGCGATCGGAGCCGGGGACGACTTCGAGGGCGTGATCGACTTAGTCAAAATGCAGGCCGTCTATTTTGATGGTGAAAAAGGGATCGACGTTCGGTACGCCGACATCCCCGATGCAATGAAAGAAGACGCGGCCCGCTCGCGGGCGGGGATGCTCGATACCCTTAGCCTCTATGACGATGAGTTGATGGAGGCCATGCTCGAGGGCGATGAGCTGAATGAAGAATTGATTCACACTGCGGTTCGCGGCGCGACTCTTCGACGCGACATCACCCCGGTCTTCTGCGGAACCGCCTATCGCAACAAAGGCGTGCAGTGCTTGCTGAATGCGGCCACAGCGTACTTGCCTTCTCCGATCGACCGTATCGCGTATGCATGCGACAACGCCAACGACGGTGCGGAGATCACACTCTCCGCTGACCCTGAAGGGCCTCTGGTTGCGATGGCGTTTAAGATTTGTGATGAACCCTTCGGGCAAGTCACCTACGCACGCATCTACCAGGGTGAGATGAAAAAAGGCAAGGGGTACAAGATTTCGCGTGACGGATCCATGCAGCGCGTCGGGCGAATCTTCCGCCTTCATGCAGAAAAACGCGAAGACCTTGAGACCGCCCGCGCCGGCGACATCGTTGGATTGATGGGGATGGACTGCGTTTCGGGTGACACGCTTTCTGATAAAGAGATCAACCTCTCGCTGGAGAGCATGCATACGCCAGAACCGGTGATTTCGATTTCGATCACGCCGGAAACCAACGCGGATCGCGACCCCATGTCCAAGGCGCTCAACCGATTCGTCAAAGAGGATCCGACATTCCATACGCACTACGACGATGCAGGTGGCCACACGATTATTTCCGGGATGGGCGAGCTTCACCTGGAGGTGTATGTCGAACGGATGCGTCGCGAGTACAAGGCCAACGTCGTTGTGGGTCAGCCAAGCGTGCAGTATCGCGAAGCGCCAACGCAGGAAACAAAATTCAACTACAAGCACAAGAAACAGACGGGTGGGTCGGGCCAATACGCCCATGTCGTTGGAACGCTTGTCCCGATCGAGGCGAACGCGGAGGAAGTCTACGAGTTCGTAAACAAGGTAACGGGCGGTCGCATTCCATCGGAGTATATTTCGTCGGTGGATAAGGGCTTTCAGATGGCTCGCGGGAAAGGTCCACTGGCGGGGTTTGAGGTCGTCGGGACGAAGATGATCCTTGAGGATGGTTCTTCGCACGCGGTTGACTCATCCGACCTTGCGTTTCAGGTTTGTGCTCGTACGGCGTTTCGTCAGGCGGTTCGTGATTCAAAGCCCGCGCTGCTCGAGCCGATCATGAAAGTCGAGATTGAGGTACCCACCGAGTTCCAGGGGACCGTTAGTGGCGATGTTGCATCGCGCCGCGGGATGATCCTTGAGAGCGAGATAAAGGCGAATGCCGTGATCCTCATTGCCGATGTTCCGCTGGCGAACATGTTTGGTTATTCAACGGACCTTCGATCGCTAACGCAGGGCCGCGCGACTTTCTCGATGGAGTTCGGGGCGTATCGCAAGTGCCCGGCGTCTGTGCAAGAAGAGTTGATCGCCGAAGCCCAGAAAAAGCAAAAAGCGGCGGCGAAGTAGACGACAAAACACGTCGAAACGAAAAGCATTTTTTGAAGCGGTGGGCTTATTGCCTGCCGCTTCTTTTTCATGCGCCCAGGCCTTTCATCGCGTCGAACCATTCATGCGAAAACCGGGTGCGCCTCGTGGAGACACCCCCGGTCGCGCGTTTCCTGAACGATCTATCGCTCTATAGCAGGCCCGGCGTGTTGCTTAGCGCTTCAATCATCTTGAGAGCGGCTGGTCCTGCGAGGACGACCAGAATCGCCGGGAAGATGAAGAGGATCAGCGGTGCCATCAACTTGACGGTGGTTTTCTGTGCTGTTTCCTCGGCTGCCTGTCGGCGTTTGATGCGCAGGGCGTCTGATTGGTTTCTAAGCGCGCGTGCGATGCTTGTTCCGAATCGCTCCGCTTGGTTGACGATCGCGACGAGGGAACGCGCTTCATCAAGTCCGCTTCTGGTGGCGAAGTTCGTCAGGGCTTCAGATCGGGGGACGCCCATCTGCCCTTCGATCGTGACGATTTGTAGCTCTTCGCAAATGATCGGGTGAACCTGGCCCATCTCGTCAGCGACGCGCTGGAAGGCGGCGTCCAACCCCAGACCAGACTCGACAGAGATGACGAGCATGTCGAGCGTGTCAGGAAGTCCGCGGCGAATGGAATCGGCTCGTTTCTTTCGTGCGGAGCTAAGCCACAATTCGGGGGCAAGGAATCCAAGCCCCGCGCCGATCATGACGACACCAATCGCATTGTGGATCGGCATCCCCTTGGCCCAGACGTAACCGACCGCACCAATGGCTGCGACCACCGCGGTGATCGACTTGCTCGCGAGAAACGTCGTCACCGCAGAGTCGTCTCGAAAACCCGCGTTGGAAAGCTTCATTCGGAGCTTGGACATCTGGGCGGCGTCTTCGCGCGTTGCGCTGCGTATCGCGATCGGAGCGACGCTGTCGATGACCCTCTTGGCGACGGACTCCTTGGCCTGTTTTCGCAACTCAGAGAGGTTGTTCTGTGCGCGACCTCCGCTCATGCGGCGTTTGACCGTGTCGGATTCCTCGCCCTTGGCTGGCCAAACGGCGTAGACGATCAACACAATGCCAACGACAAGCATTGCACCTAGTAGGTAAACGGTAGTCATCTGCAGTTCTCCTCGGTCACGCGGGTTCCGACTCGGGTCCGCGGTTGTCTGGTCCTATCAAGTTGTGCCATCACGATCAATTCGCGTTTGCGCAACTAGACCTTAATGTTGACGATCCAACGAATCATTGCGATACCCATGAGCTGCATACCGCCGGCAGCCATGAGCATCAGCTGCCCCTGTGGGTCTTCGAGCAACACTGTGGCGTATTCCGGGTTCAGGTACATCGACGCGAAGAACACGATAAACGGCAGTGCGAAAAGCACCCATCCGGATAGCCTGCCTTCGGCGGTTAACCCTCGGACGAGTCCGGCGAGTTCGATTCGCTCGCGGATGACGCCACTGATGTTGTCGAGTACTTCTGCGAGGTCGCCACCGGTTTGCCTCTGGATCATCACGGCGGTCACGAAAAACCGAACGTCAAGTGAGTCAACACGACTCGCCATCGCCTGGAGCGCGTCTTCGATTCGGATACCGAGATTCTGTTCATGATAAACCTGAGCAAACTCGGTCGCGATCGGCGGCGGCATTTGTTCGTAGATTAGTTGGATCGCCCCGCCAAGCGAGTGTCCTGCCCGCAGCGCCTGGCTCATCATTTCAAAGACGTCCGGGAGCTGCCCGTTGAGCTTGGCCATCCGACTTCGCTTGCGGAAGCTGATCCACGCGAGCGGAAGCAAGAGAACGCCGAAACCGCACCCGATCGCGACGATCGCTCCAATACCGAAGACCCATAGGCCGATCGTGGTGAGAGCTGCTGCACCACAAAGGTTAATCAGGGTCTGGGAGGCGGACCAGTCGAGATCAGCCTGATCCAGCATTACCTGGAGCTTCGGGATGAACTTGAACTTTCCGACGATGGCGTCAGCGAACGAGGCTGCACCACCCAGCGCGTTTCGGCGGAGGATGGTCGACTCGATCTGTTTTTCTTTTTGCGCACGGTCGCCGCGCAAACGGTCCTGTAATTTCTTTCTGTTGGACGTCTTGGACTCGTTGATGACCTGAAAGATGCCATAGAACAGAAGCATCGACCCCATCGTGGGGAGGAGGTACATCCATAAGTCGGATTCCGCCAACATCCATTGTGCCACAATCGCAGCCATCGCAATTACCCCCATCGGGTCAGGTTCCTACGCCTACTCCCCGTCGTCCGTCATTAGGACTCGTCGCGTAAATACTTCAGGACTGAGTTCACAGCCACACGCTTTTAGTTGTTCCAAAAATGTTGGGCGGATTCCCGTGGCGACAAACTTGCCTCGTGTTTTTCCGCTTTCACTGACGCCTTCTTGCTCGAATGCAAAGAGGTCTTGCATTGTGATCACGTCGCCTTCCATTCCGGCGACCTCTGTGATACTGCATATTTTTCTCGCCCCGCCGGTGAGCCTTTGCGCCTGAACGATCAGGTTAATCGCGGAGGCAAACTGCTGCCGAATCGCGCGGAGGGGCAATTCAAACCCGGCCATCATGACCATCGTCTCAACGCGCGCGACGGTATCGCGCGTGCTGTTGGCGTGAACCGTGGTGAGTGATCCGTCGTGCCCCGTGTTCATCGCCTGTAGCATGTCCAGGGTTTCCGGTCCTCGACACTCACCAACAACGATCCGGTCAGGACGCATACGCAGACTATTGATGAGCAAGTCGCGGATCGTGATTTTCCCCTTGCCTTCGATGTTGGCGGGGCGCGTTTCGAGTCGGACGACGTGTGGCTGCCTGAGCTGAAGCTCGGCGGCGTCCTCGATCGTCACGATGCGCTCGGTGTCCGGGATAAACGACGATAAGTTATTTAGAAGGGTCGTCTTACCCGAACCGGTACCGCCAACGACCAAAATGTTGAGATGCGCTTTTACGCACGCACTCAAGAAATCTCGCACTTCGGGCGTGACGGACTTGAAGTTGATATAGTCGTCCCAAGTGAGTGGGTCCGCACCGAAGCGCCGAATCGACATACTCGCACCGTCAATGGCTAGTGGCGGGATAACCGCGTTAACACGACTGCCGTCGGCGAGTCGGGCATCAACCAGGGGGCACGTTTCATCGCACCGCCGCCCCACCGCACTTACGATCTTGTCGATGACGTGCATGAGGTGGGCGTTGTCGCGGAACTCAACCTCGGTGAGTGTTAGATTTCCGCCCCGCTCGACGTACACCTGTTTAGGGCCATTGACGAGAATGTCGCTAATGGTCGGGTCGGCAAGGATGACTTCGAGCGGTCCAAGCCCGAAGGTTTCGTCCAGAACTTCGTTGATGAGTCGCTGACGTTCGTTGTAGTTGAGCAGCGTATTTTCCTGCTCGGCGAGCTGCGCGACGACCTCCTTCACTTGCTCGCGAAGTGTCTCTTCGTCGCCGACCATTCTGGCGAGGTCCAACTTGTCGATGAGTTTGCGGTGGAGACGCATCTTGAGCGCGGCGAACTGTTCAGCTTTCTCCTTGGCGACTTTTGGTTTGGCGACAACGCTGGCTTTTTTCGGAGCGCTCTTGGTCGTCGTTGGTTCGACGGCGGGAGGCTCTTTCACCGGTGCCGCTGGGTTGTTTGTCTTCTTACCGAACATCGAGATACCCTTTGTTCTTTCCTACCAGAATCGCACACCTGCGTTTTCAGTCTCTCTCACCAGCCGTTTCTTCTCTTCATCGCTTGCACATCAAGTGTTGGCGAAGATTCTTCCAATGAATCCCTTCTTCTGCTCGCTGTCGCCTTTGTCTTCTGGAGCGGGATCGTGTAACCGGCGAGCCATGTCTACGATGCTCGCGTACAGTCTTGATTTCGGGGCGTTGACCGCCAGTGGTTCACCGAGATTCATCGACGAGCTAACGGTCGGCCAATCGTCCGGGAGCGTCGCAAAGACCTTGATACCAAGCGTTTCGCTGACCTGCTGGACGGTCAGATGCCCAGCGTCGCGTCCGACGCGATTGCAGACGAGCATTGTGTTCTCGGTATTGTGTCCCTTTGAGCGTAGCGTCTCCAGGATGCGCATCGCGTTTCGCACAGACGGGACGAGAAGTTGGACCACCATGAAGTTGGTATCCGAGAGCGACAGGACGGATGTTCCGCCGATGTCGAATCGCGTGGGTCCGTCGGTGACGACGTACTCGTTCATCTGGAGCAAACTGGAGACCACGCCCATGCAGGACGCGCCGGTAATGGTATCTGCCTCGGTGAAGCTTTGCGGGCGAGCGAGTACGTGCATACCGGTCTCGTGGAGCGTTAGCGCGCGTTCGATCACGGCTGGTTCGAGTGCTTCCGGTGATCCGCACAGGTCTGCGAGTGTATAGGTCGGAGCGATATCCAGAACGGTCGCGACCTGACCGAATCGGTAATCCAGGTCTGCAAGGGTCACGCCGCCGGATGCCAGCTTCGCGAGTTCGGCGGCGAGGTTTGCGGCGATCATCGTGGCTCCAGAACCACCTGACGCTCCCATGACGGTCACAAGTTTTCCGCTGGTGGCGGAGTCTATCTTCGTAACCTCGACCTTCGCAATGGCTTCTGTAAGTTGCCCGTCTTCGATTGGAACGGGGAAGAATTCCTTGACCCCCAACCTCATGGCTTTAAGGATCAGGGGGCCTTCCGTTGATGCTGAGCAAGCGAAAATCGTGAGGTCCGGATTAGACTTTGCGACGTCAGCAAGAATAGGGAGCAATCCATCAGGGTTTGGGTCCAGATGGACCATGAGCACATCTACGGGAAACTGAGCAACGGCGGGGCCCAGGAGCGCCGAATCATCGACCTCTGCAAGAATCTTAACGCCTTCGATACCGAGAAGTTGTGCTCGCAGCTCTAGCGCGGACTCCTCTAGCGCACTCATTACGATGAACTTGATGTTCTTCGCCACGTCTACTTCAAACCCCGCAATACAGATCCTCGCGTTGCACGGATCGACACTCAGTCATAACTTTGCACCCCTTGCGTCAATCCAGCCCGGGTTGACGCAACTTGCGCCACTGCTTGCTCCTTTCCCGTAGCGTCAACACGCCGAGGAAGAGCGCACAGATGGCGAGACGTTCCCGAACTATATCGGCGAACGAGAAGGCGAAACGCAGGTTGACCGAGAGAATGAAAGGACGCCCAGGCACTACATATATAGGTCCAAACGCATCCGTCACAACGAACCGATGGAGCCTGCGTTGGTGGCGGCGAGTGGTGTCATTCTCGGACAACTTCCTATAACGAGGGGTTGGTTCTTGTTGCGCTATTGGCGCGAGGCCGGTAACGAGTCAGAAATCGCACGATGCCGGTGCGATCTTGATAGCGACCCCGCCGTCCCATAAGTGTCGTTCACGAGCGTCGACCGCGATTACAGGACGTGGGATGTCTTGCGGAACACGGCGAGTCAGACGCTCGCTATTGACGGCGCTGTTTTCGAGGTATGCGAAGCGTCAATCGCGACTGCTGGCGCAGAAGAATCCGCCGCGTGCTGGAGGTCAGCACGGGCGGAGCAGCTTTGACGTATGTCGATTGTTAGTACGGTGACGCCGAACGGGGCTGGAGCCCCTTTTCAGGTGCTACGAGGCACGACGCTTACCGTCTTGGACTCTTACAGAACTACCGATAGTCGGAAGTCGTTGCCAGACCCCAAGGACCATGCAATGACTCGTTTTGCGGTTCCGACGGGAGCTGCGCAGCGCCAGCCTGCTTTGAACAGTCTGCTCCTGAGCAACCGGTTTTGGGGTCGTCACCCTCGATCAACCCGAGCGCGTAGAGTTCATAATCATCGGGTACAACCAAATTGTCGTTGGGCAATGCCACTTTCTGGTTTGCTTCGAGCGGCGCTACGATCTCTGGCGTAACAAGCACAACAAGCTCCGTCAACGATCGCTGGTAGTTCACCGATCGAAACAATGTTCCAAGAATAGGAATCTCGCCCATCGCTGGAATTCGTGACGCGAGTCCGCGGATTTGCTCACTGAGCAAGCCGGCGATTGCGATCGTTTGGCCACTGGTCAGCTCGACCGTGGTCTCTGTCGCTCGCGAGGTCAGGCCCGGGATTAAGAAACCCTGGAACTGCACGGCGGTCGTGAAGTCCAACTCAGACACTTCCGGTGCAACGCGAAGTCGGATGCGCTGATGACCGCGAACGACAGGGGTGAAGTTCAAGCGTACACCAAACTCGCGGAAGTCGATTGAGATCGTCCCCAAACTCTGTGGCACCAGGATTGGAAACTCGCCACCAGCAAGGAAATGTGCTGTCTCGCCACTGATGGCAACCAGATTCGGTTCGGCCAAGACGCTCAGGAGCGAATTGTCTGCCATTGCCTTCAGGAAGAACTGGGCCTGGGCGCGTGGGAATCCTAGAGACAAGGTCGTCGCCTGCTCGATCGGGATCCCTTGATCGCCGGTGAGGAAAGGTACGTTGCCTGTTACGGCAGCACTTGCGGCCGCCCCGATGTTGATCGGGTTGATCCCGCCAAGCTGATTGACGAGGAATCCGTCGCGAAAATTCTCCCCCGCCAAGAACCCGTTGACACCCAACTCTCGCGACGCTGATCGATTCACCTCGGCGACCGTGCATCGCAGAAGCACTTGCTGTTCGCCGGCGACATCGAGATGGTTTTGCACATCTGTCGGCGGTCGCTCCGGTGTCGATTTGGGCAGGTAAAGGGCAGCCAGTTCGACGATCCGGCGCGCGCGATCAGTGCTACTCGCAGTTCCGGTAAGGAGGATGTTTCCTCGCACGCTCCGTGCGCTGATACTCGCCAGCGGATCAATTTGGCGAGCGTTCTCCAAAAGATCTTCAAGGTCAAGCTCGACATGCACTTCGAGGACATATTGATTGTGGTCTTTACCTATAAGGATCACGCTTGTATCGCCATAGTTCTCGCCCGTAATCAGCAGCGTCGTTGGGCTGATGACCTGGACGTCGGCGATCTGCTTGGAGACGACATCCGCACGCGTCGTCTCAATGGAAGTCTCAATTGTCAGACTTCGATAGAGTGGAATCGTGATGCGCTGGTGAGACTCAGTCAGGTCTTTGATTGAAGCGCTGAACTTCGCCTGCGCGTATGTAGCGTCGCCCGTTACGGAGACGGCCCCCATCACGAGCGCGATGACCGCAACCCGCAACGAACGCGATGTTGACCGTGACCGGTCGCGTCCGATTCCGTGATCTTCCGTGACTTTCGTGAACATTTCGATATCCTTAATTGGTTTCCTAACCCTGATCACATCCCTATTCTGTGATCCGTGCCAGTCTAGTGTCGAGTTTCCGCGATGCGCGACTCTCCTGAAACTTTATACAACCTAACTTCCTGTTGACCTTTGCTTGTCCTGACGCATCGCCGCTGCGGCGCGCGTTGGAGCACCGAGCTGCACGGATAGAAGCTTCGTCGATTCCGCATTTTCAAAGAGCAATTGCTCGATGTCTGTTTCGTCTCCCTGGATGCTTGTGTGATGGAAGACGAGAACGCCATGTGGTGGCGGTGGTTCTTTAGGCTGCGCCTCTACATGGTGCTGTGGATTCGTCATGGCTGTATCCTTGCCGCCACCCATCATCGCCAACATCTGGGCGAGCATGTTCTGCTTCTCTTCGTCGACCTTCGGTCCACCCATCAATCCATCACCCGTTGCGCGGGCGACGGTTGAGTTATCTTGATCGTCAGGACCGCGAAGCGCGAGCGCCAGTTTCCCACGTGTCTGGGCTAAGTGCAGCTTCGAGACGTCGTCCTTATGGACAAACAACGTGGCAGATTTTGCCGGTTTTGCTTTTCCAGGTTTTTTTTCCGTTCCACCCTGCGTTCCATAACCGATCGATGCGACCTCGATCCTCTGCAGAATCACCTCGGAAACGGTCTCCTTCCGGTTGCGGGCGGTCGCATTGTTGTTCAAGATGTCCATCACAACAGTTACGTCCACAAAGTTACCCGGGCGCAGCTGGTACGACGTGCTGCTCACTTCGTCGATTTTGACGGAAACAGCCCTGAACCCCGGTTTGATGCGTCCTTGAATCCCTGCCGGTGTTCCTTCGGGCGAGAGCATCGACGCAAGTACCGGTGCCCCTTTTGGGATCGCTTTTCCGGCGACGCGACCTATGACTCCTTCCAAGTCACCAATTCGTTCGCCCGCCGAAATGAACGGCGAGTCAGCCACTTCCACCACTTCGATCATGTTCGGCTGAATCTCGTCGAAGGCGTTAATATCTTGCTTGGCCTTAACGACCGATACGGTTGCGGTTTCTGCGCCTGAAGCCTGAGCTTTGCGAATGGCATCAATGCCAAACTTGACGGCCAAGAGACCGATTCCCAAACCCAAAACCAACGGGACAATAGCTTTCTTGTTCATGGTGTGCCCTCTTTGTTCGCTAAGGTCACGTCAACAGGTCTACCCTGTTGACCCATTTCCCCAGTACTTTCCTGCGGTTGCGGGAGCGACCCTACGCAGGCGTCCCGTCACGGAATAACGAGTGTTTATCGGAATGTTTCTCGCGTGATTCGACCTACGTTGCGCGAAAATAAGCTCAATTATGCTCGGCGGTCTTTTCACCTTCAAAGCGCGCCTCTTAGGCCTGTAAATGAGGATCGCCGCGCCCGTTGGCGCGGGTCGCGGCGACTCTGACGTTCCTAATTGAAGGCAATCGGGCCTCTACCCGGCCATGCCTTCTTTTCTCATGCTGGCGGTTCCGGCAATGTCCCCTGATCGCGGGCCAAAGAAATTCCCCATCAGTGAGATGTCTGAGTACGGAACAGTGACCTCAACGGTTTCGACAGGGTCATCGGTGTCGGCGTGGGTCATGGTGATCGTAAAAGACAAGCCCGTCGGGGCCATCACTTGGTTCACGCGCGTGGTCACCGCCGCATATGGTGCAGACGACGACTGGAGAACCGCAACGCGACATCCCTCGCGCGCCGCGTTCTGGAGCGTTTGTCGGACCATAAAGACCCAGCCGTACTCCATAATTCCGAAGAGAATTGTCAGGAGCAGCGGGAGTACAACGGCAAACTCAACGACCGCTGCCGCTCGGCTCTGTTTTCCATCGCGTCTTCGCGATGTACGTCTTAGGATGGATTTCAACTTCATGGCTAGATCCCCCACCAACCGAACATTTTCGCCGCGAGTATGACAAGCGTTCCGCCGGTTAACGGAACGCCGTACGGAAGCAGTTGCGACGTTTGACCGAAGCTCTTTGCGGACGCGGTCTCATCGAAGAGGGCTGCTCGATTCGAGCACTTGGCCATGATGAGACCGATATTGACGCACGCCATGCGAAGGCGACCCGTTGACAAAATCATGATGACGGCGGCCGCACCGCCGATCACTGCGCCGAGCGCAAACGAATAGAGCGTCAGCAACGGTCCCAGCCACACACCGATGGCGGCCATCAGCTTTACGTCGCCGGCGCCCATGCCGTGCATCATCCAAGGGACGATTAGCACGCCGAATCCGACGAGCATTCCAAACGCGCCGACACCAATTCCGGACCAACCGAAATAAAAGCCCTGGACAGTGAACCCCGCGACCAGAAGCGCCAGGTTTAACCAGTTTGGGACGCGCCTTTGCGCGTAGTCAATCCATGACGCCAACAAGATACCGGGAATAAGAATCGCGCATGTCGCGTTCCAAAAGGCATGATCCATCGGGAATACTCCGAACTTTCGAGGGGGTCGAACAACTCACTGGATAACGGATACAAACAAAAAACTGCTCACTAATAGCCCCGCAAACCGCAGCGCCGGGGAGGTGAGGTCTGGCGTGCGGACCTCGGATGTCGCCATGAAGACGACACCCGAGGCGACCGCGAATTCGCCATGACGCCCTCGCCGCCGAACGCGACGCGAACGCGAGATATCATCCTACGATGAGGAACCCGTGGGCAAGCTACTATCGACGTTCGTGAAGATCGTATCGACAGTCGTGCCCAGCCCGGTAATCGCACCGAGCGCCACGATAATAATCAAGGCCAGCATGACCGCGTACTCTGTTGCGGTCGGTCCGTCTTCGGACTTCAGGAAACTCTTTGCACGGTTTACAAATGCGTTCATCTTCGACTCCTCTGCTCATCTTGGCTGACTCTTGGGTCAACCTACACGTCTTCAATGGTCAGTCGGACGCACAGATGCGTCCCCCCCACTTCTTTGCGCCGACCTCCTTGAGGGTCATTGCTAAACGAAACGATGCTATCACGCACAACCAGCCAACTCCCGCCGGCGAGCTGCACGATCCAGCTAACTAAGTTTTCTCTCCGACGCTACTTGCGTCTTTGGCCAATGGCGGTTGCGGGCAACGCTCTCGCGTCATCTGCTACCTCGCACAACGAAAAACTACAATACACAAACGAGGCTTGCCAGCGCCGATAACCCGTTGCATCAAAGGTCTTACGACCCTCCACCCGATGGGACCGTTGAGTTAATGTTCGTATATAGTGCATCCATGTGAACGCCGAACGAACTGAGCGCACCGATGGCGGCAATGCAGATCACGGCGATCAATACGGCGTATTCCACCGATGTGGGTCCATCCTCGGACCTGAGAATCAGTTTTGTTTTTTGAAAGAAGCAGCTCATGATCGAGCCTCGCTTTCTTCAGCGTCGGCGCACGAAATAGCGCCGACTTAGCCCACGCGAGACGTCCTCAGATTAGAATGTCCAATACACTCGTGGACGATGCAAGGGAAAAACCGAATCTGCGCGCAATTACGCACCACGGCGAATGCGGGTGATGATATTGGGACGTCCGAAGCGATCTCAAGCGCGCCAAACCGACCGACGATATCCGTAGTAATGCGCGCGCCCTGGAGAAACTCTGTAATTGAGAGACTAGTCCTGGCATCATCCCCGACGGGCGGGTTTGGTTATCGCCCCTCCGCGCCGCCGAGACCGGAACCAACTGGCTTTGGGTGTCTCGCCCTTCGCGCAAGCGGCCAACATGCCGCACTCGTGGAAAAGTCCCTCAAGCGTCTTGGTCAGCGGCAAGTCGAGACGGGTGCGGTCTTGCTCGATCCACGAACACCGACCGCGACATGGGGGACTGCGATCGCAATACTTGCGTGGGCAAGTGGTGATGATCGGTCATACGACAACAACGTTCGCAATGCGCTGACGTACTTGCTTCGCAATGAGGGAAAAACGTTCGCGTCTAACCCGCACATCTACGGTAACGATACGCAACTGGTCGGTTGGCCTTGGATCGAGGAAACGCATACCTGGTTAGAGCCAACCTCCTATGCGCTGCTTGCACTTCGCGCAACGGGGAAGCTGGATCATCCGCGCGCCGCGGAGGCGATCCAAGTGATTTACAATCGCGCCATACCGTCGGGCGGGTGGAACTACGGCAATGACTTGATGTTCGGGAATGCACTTCGTTCGTTTCCGAGCACGACGGGTATCGTGTTGGCGGCGCTGGCGGGTCGCGAGCGCGATGAGACGGCATCGCGTGCGATTGATTATCTTCACGCGGAGTTACCTGAAGTTCGGTCACTGTTTTCGCTTGCGTGGGGCGTGATCGGACTTCGATGCTGGGATGCGGTTCCGTTGGATGCGGCGAAGTGGATGGAACGAGCGATCTCGGAGGATCGCCCCGCCCCGCCGTCGCCGCTTGAAGATGCGCTGATGCTAATCGCGGCGGCAGACGAGAATCCGTTCGCCCCACGTTGGAAGAGCGAGCAGGCATCCATCTTTGAAACAGGTGCAACACTTGGGTAAAACCAACTTACATCTCACTGACTCTGCCGCTGGTGCGACCGGTTGGAACCCGTCGCGGCGCGAACTTCTTGGTGCGGGCGCGGCGGTCGTTGTTGGCGGCGGTCTTGCGACGGGATTGCAATTCGCCTCGCGAAACGAACGCGGTTTGCGCGCGGACGTGCTCATCACAAAAGCGGCAGACTACAGCGTCGATATTTCGCAACGCATCTTCGACGGTTTTGCTGAACTGGGGATCACACGCGGCGAATTGCGAGGCAAATCGATCATCCTTAAACCAAACCTTGTTGAAACCGCGCGAGGGGAAGCGCACATTAACACGAATCCCGCGGTCGTCGTCGCAGCCGCCGAGGCATTTCGGCGGATGGACGTCAAGTCGGTTGTCGTGGCTGAGGGACAAGGGCATCGCCGCGATAGTCAGATCGTTCTGGACGAATCGGGCATGGGCCGTGCGCTGGTGGAAGCGAAGTTGCCCTTCGTTGATCTCAATCACGACGAGTTCACCAAGACCAACAACGGCGGGACGTGGTCGAAGCTTGGCCCGCTGTTTCTACCGAACACGATCCTCTCGGCGGATTGGATCGTCTCGCTGCCAAAACTCAAGACGCATCATTGGGCAGGAGTTACCTGTTCGATGAAAAACTTCTTTGGCGTCATGCCGGGGATCGTCTACGGGTGGCCTAAGAACGTGCTGCACTATGCGGGGATCGCCGAGTCGATTCTCGATATCAACGCGACAGTGAAACCCGCGTTTGCGATCGTCGATGCGATCGTTGGGATGGAAGGGGATGGTCCTATCCTCGGGACTCCCAAGAGTGCAGGGTATCTTGTGATGGGTCGTAATCTTCCCGCGGTCGATGCGACATGCGCGAGATTGATGGACCTGAACCCGCATGGTGTTGGATACCTCAGCGGGGCCTCGGGACAACTTGGCCCGGTCCGCGAAGTGAACATCGCACAGCGCGGCGAGCCGATTCGATCGCTCGCGACGCGGTTTACGATTCTTGACGAACCCCACCTCCATGCGGTTGCGGCCCACCGGTCGTGAACTCTCACCAACGACGAACGCCCACACTTGTTGCTGACCCTGGCAGCTACGAGAATATCTTGCGGATCATTCGCTTTTCAGGGATAAATCTGCCCAAGCCTTCACAATCGGTGTTGGAAATTCCGCCGCTTGCATGATTCCGAAGCGTTTCGGGCATTCAGTAGAAGGCTATTGCGTCGATCGAGACGACATCAAACTGAGAGGACCAATCATGATGAACAAGCGGAAATGTTGCTCAATGATCGCGGCCAGAGGCGTGATTGTCGCTCTGACGAGTCTTGGGGCCGGGTGCTCGACGTACGTTGCGCCGGTAGAAAATCAAGATGGCGGTGGCGACACGAGCGTCGGAGTTGAGGGAGCCGTCTCGTTTGCCGCAAACATACAACCGATCTTTACGACGACCTGCGCCGGGTGTCATAGCCCGGGAGGGATCGCGGACATGGCCGGGATCCCTACGTTCTTGCGCGAAGGTGAGTCCTATGACATGATTGTGAACGTAACAAGCGTGCAGGATGACGGTCTTGTGCTTGTGGTTCCGGGCGATTCCGCGACGAGCCTCTTGTTTCAGAAAGTGTCGTCTGACTCGCCGCCAGTTGGGAATCGGATGCCACTTTTTGCACCTGTGCTGAGCGACAACGAGATCAAGCTGATTCAGGATTGGATCGATCAGGGCGCGGAGAACAACTGAGGACGTTTCGCTCTAAGAACGTGTGTGAGTAGGAGGGGAACGTTCTAAGAAAAGCGGCGAGGATCGCGTTGGGCGCGACCCTCGCCGTCTTTGAAAACTTACTGCCCGAATCTCAGTCGGCGTTACTCGTTTTCGCCCATGAGTTTGGAATACTTCTGGTAGAGGGCAGGCTCGCGGTTTTCCATGTCGCTTGCGTTATCGAAGAGTTGAACAAGCTCGGAGTCGCCCTTTCGGATTTTCACTTCGATGGTTCCATCAGAGCGCACCTCGAAGGAGTGCTTTGGTTTGCCCAGTAACTCGAAGCGTTCGATGCCGGGGAACTTGAAATTCTTGGCACCGGGTCGCTGAAGAAACAAGCCCTGCAGACGTTCAAAGTCCTCGCCGTGCTGGCTGTGAAGGTCGTCCTTCAAGCTGCCAAGCTCTTCCAATGCGAGTTCGTACGCTTCGCGAGCTTCGCCGAGCGTTCCGTCAAGCTCTTCGCGCCAAAGCATGATATTTTCGTGAATATCCTCGGGGGCGAGCGTAAAGTTAAAGTCGAAGGTTCCATCTTCGACGTCGATGTCCGCGAAGTTAAAGCCATTGGCATCACCGGCGATACTCTGCAGGAGGTCATACGCCTCTTCATCCGCAGCTTGCAGTTCGTCCTCGTCGGCGTAGGTGTCGGTGGTCTGTTCACCGTCCTGATCGACGCGCGTGACTTTGATATCGCCATCACCATGACGCTCGATCGCAACGCTCTCGCCATCGACCGATCTGTTGATCGTGACAACCTTCTCGCCTTCTTCTTCGGCGATCGCGACAGAACGAGAGCCCATCGTAGGCATGAACATCTTGAGATTTCCCGGCAAGCCTTTCAAGCCTTCAAGATTGCCCAGGTCTTTCACTTCCCAGTCACCTTCATCGTTTCTAAGAACGATGTGGCCTCGCACATTGATGCGGTCTTCGATTTCGCCAATTCCTTCGGGACCAAAAGCGAAGGAAGTCGCAATACCGCCCCGCGACCCGAGCGTCACATCAAAGGCTACCTCTTTGCCATCGCGCATGACGACGACTTCGACGTCGTCACCCGGCGCGCGAGCGCCGAGTGCTGTTGTCAGCGCTTTGATGCCAGAGACGACAGAGTCGCCGTCGATCTCGACAACAACATCTCCTGCTTTCAGACCTGCCTTGGCGGCTGGTCCATCCTCGACAACGCCGCTGATGCGCACGCCGCCATCGTCGTCGCCAGTCGAGGAACCCAGGTTCACGCCGAGAAAGGCCCGTTTTTGGATGCTGGTTAGATTGCGGGTGAGGACGCGAACCTGTCGCTTCACATCATCATCGCCGGCGCCCGTACCGAGCGCCATTGCAAGCGTAAGAGCCTCGCCGTCACCTGCTTGAACCCACGAAAGCCCGTCGGCATCATCTGCGCTAATCTGAAACATGGCAGTGCTGACCGCGCCGTCTTCCGGACCACCAGTGGCTTCGATGACGATCTTGTGGCTGTTGCCGTCCGCGATCCAATTGCCTGTACCGTTGTCCGCTGCCTGAACCATGATCACATGGCCCTCTCCGTCGCCGGTGTGAACGCAACTGACGTCTCCGCCATCACCTTCACATCTGACGACCACAACTTTTGCCTCCACTACGCCATCCGGTTCGCTGGCGTCTGCGGTAGCGACGTAAAGAGGGACCGAAACAAATAACGTTAGAAATAGCCATATCTTCATCGTGAGGACTCCATTCTGCTCGCCAGTTTGTGTGTTGAGCGGCTGCGCACAACGCGCGTTCCGCCCTACCGTTTTTCTACATTTCAAGGGACGACTCGCCAGTTCGCTGCTGATTGAGGGGCGTGCGAATTGTGCGAGATCGCTGGACTTCTATCCAATAGACGTTGCCATCGTCGCCGACCACGCCGATCCACTCGGTGCCGGTACGACGTCGAACCGACGGCTTGTGACCGACCGTCTGCAAAGGCGCATTGTGTTGATTCATTCGTGACGGAGACAACTGATTGCCGAAGTGTGCTGGCGACTGGAAATCGGGCGTATTCGACACCATTGGGGGCCGTTCGATCGTTGTTAACTCGAACGAGGGTCTGGGGATCACCATCGCGAGGACCGCCGCGGCGATCGCGCCGGGGATCAACATCCACGTTCGATTCGGTCGCCGGAATTCAGTTACTGTCGTCGATGTTTCCTGCGTCGCGATGGCAACCATCTCGTCAACCCCTGTTGCCTGTGCTGCAATATCGGCAAGAGCGACCGATGCGAGTTGGTCCGCGGAGCGATACTCCTCCAACATCCGCCGGGCGGACGGATTGCGAATCAGCTCGCGGTCCAGCGCTAGCTGCTCCTGATCGTCGAGCATGCCGTCTAAGCTGCGTATGATCTGTCGTTCGAGTTTGTCGTTTACATCGGTCATGATTCTCACCTCTCGCTATGAGAGTTCGTCTTTCAGCGCTTCCCGCAAGAAGCGCCTCGCTCGCACCAATCTTGTCTCGACCGTGTCTACTGGAAGTCCCAGTGTTTCGGCAATCTGCTTGTAGCTCCAACCGTTCATGTGCTTTAGAACAAACGGCTCACGATACAGAGCGGGCAACCCGCGAATCGCGTCGAGCGCTTTTTTGTGACGCTCGCTCGTTGCGTTCTCATCTTCATTTGTCGCCACCTCCGCATTCGCAAACTCGATCGAGGTCGAAGGGAGCCGCGTGCGACGCCTCGTGATTTCCCTACCGGCGTCGATGGCTGCGTTCTTCGCCAACCGGTATAGTCAAGGCCGCCAACTGGCGCTGTCGCGCAGCTCGGCGATCCGTCGCCACGCCTGCGTCCACACTTGTTGGCAGACATCGTCAACGCAATCTCTTCTTCCGAGAACGCCGTAGACGACGCCGCGAACCCATCTGTCGTGCCGCTCGACAAGCTCCCGAAAAGCGTAGCGATCACCGTCGCGTATTGCGTCGATCACTGGCTCTTCCTGGTCAAATTCTGTCGTCGCTGGCATTGCCATTGGTATCCTTAGAGACGCCCGCTCGATGAGTTTCCTGTCAATTCAAGTTGCGAATTTGATTATTCGGACGCTGAGCGAGCACACCAGAGGCGAAATCC
>JAJRUK010000400.1 GCA_024277835.1 Planctomycetota bacterium
AGCGGCGTGCATGGCCCATCGCAAGGTCTACTGTTTTGGACCAACCTTTCGCGCGGAAAAGAGCAAGACCCGACGTCATCTGACTGAGTTCTGGATGGTGGAACCGGAGATCGCCTTTGCGAGTCTTGACGATGTGATGGATGTCGCGGAGGAGTTTATCTGCTCGATTACCAAGCGCGTTCTCGCCGATCATCGGGAGGAGCTAATTGCGCTTGGTCGCAATGTCGAAGACCTCGAAGCGGTGGATAAGCCGTTTACGCGACTGACGTATTCGCAGGCGGCGGAGCTGTTGAAAGGGCCAAAGGCGCAGGAGCTTCTTGAAAACGATCTCACCGAAAAGACCGCCCGCATCGACGAACTGAGCACGTCCATCGAAGAGCTTGAGGGGGTGGCGACCGCGCAAGGGGTGAAGCAGTGGAAGAAAGACAAGGCCGCTGCGGACGTGGTGGCTGCCCGCGAGGAGCGGGGCGAGCTTCAGGAGCAGATGAAGAACATCCCGCATCACATGGAGCTTGCGAAAAACTTCGAGTGGGGCAGCGATCTTGGTGGGTCGGACGAAACGATCATCTCGCGGTTGCATGACCGCCCCGTCTTCGTGACGCACTATCCCAAGGGCGTCAAGGCGTTCTACATGCGGCAGGATCGAAGTGACGATCGTGTGTTGGAGTGTTTTGACTTGCTCGCTTCGCAGGGGTTCGGCGAGATCATCGGCGGGTCCGCGCGCGAAGAAGATTACGATCGTCTTCTCGCGAGGATCAAGCACGAGAAGCTTCCGCAAGAGGACTACGATTGGTACCTGGACCTTCGGCGCTACGGGTCTGTTCCGCACGGCGGTTTTGGGCTTGGGGTCGAGCGGACGGTCGCGTGGGTCTGCGGACTCAAGCATATCCGCGAGACGATCCCGTATCCGCGCATGATGGGTAAGTTTTATCCGTAAAGGCTGCGACCGGGTAGCGTGTGCGCGCGAGCAATGAGAACTTACACGTTATCTGTTGGCCAGGAGTCCATCCAGTCCAGCGCGATCCCGACGATATGTGGATCGAAATGCCTTCCCGACGAACGGATCATCTCGAGGCGAACTTCATCCGGCGTGAACGGAGCTTTGTAGACGCGCGGGGACAGCATCGTGTCAATCGCGTCTGCCACCGCGAGAACTCTCGCTCCGATTGGGATTTGCTCACCGTACAAGCCGCCAGGGTAACCGTGCCCGTCGTATCGCTCGTGGTGGTACAAGATAATGGGCCTATGGTTCGTGAGGAATCGCATCGGTCTGAGGATGTCGATACCAATTTGCGGATGGCGGCGCATCATGCGCAGCTCGTCGGCATCGAGCGGGCCGGGCTTGTTCAAGATGCTGTCGGGAACGCCAATTTTTCCCACGTCGTGCAGGAGGGCTGCGACTCGGAGTGTGCGAATCGTTGAGGACGGAAGCTTCATTCGCCTGCCGATGGCCTCGCTATACGCGGCGACGGTCATCGAATGGCGACGCGTATAGTGATCTTTCGCATCGACGGCGGCGAGCAGAGATTGAAGCGACTCGACGTGGATATTGCGGACATGGCCTCGCAATCGATCGACCCAGCCTGGGACTCCGTCGCCGAGCGCTTCGCTCAGCGTAAGAGGTCGCAGCCTCGATGGGGACGCTGCCTTTGAGATAGTCGCTTCCTTTAGCATACCAATTCCGCTATCGTCGGTGCGGTGGTCGTGCTGAACGTCTTAAATCGCAGGAGTTTATCTGCCTCCCTTATGTAGAAAAGGGACCGTCCTATCAATCGCTCGCGCCCCGGTTTCGCACAAGATAGGCGGACCAATCGCGGACCGTCGCTTGATTCTCCTCCGGTAACGTGATTTTGTGTTATACAGTGCCATGCGGTGGCACTTTCTATAAGGACGCCCATAAGATTCTCTCCGGAAGAAAGAACGGTTAAACGAAGACCAACGACCGAGAAAAACAGTGTTGACGTCTGCGTGATGTGGATAGAATGACGTCCGTGTCGTCGAGTCTTCCGGAAAAGAGAGGAGTCACTAGCGATGAAACGATTATGGGTCACCCTTGCCGCAGCGGTCGCCTGCACAGTCGCCACAAGCTGCACGACCGCCCGGCAGCAGATTCCGAAAATCATCCATGAGCAAGCGGACGCATGGAATCGCGGGGATATCGACGCCTTCATGCAACCCTATTGGAAGTCGCCAGAGCTGACGTTCTCAAGCACGCGAGGCGTCACAAAGGGCTGGCAGACCGTCTGTGATGGATACAAAAGGCGGTACCCGACGCGTGCAGACATGGGTACGCTTACGTTTTCCGATCTAACCGTCCGAGAACTCGGACCCCGGGCGGCGCTGGTTCTGGGACGTTGGAAGATCGATCGAGGCGCGCCGATCGGTGGCGTGTTCTCGCTCGTTTGGCGCATGATCGACGGTCGATGGGTGATCGTTCACGACCACACCTCCGCCGACAACCCCGCCCCTCCCCCCCGGCCAAACAACAGACTGATTGCGTGTCTCTATCCCGCACCGAGCACGCGCGACTTACCAAGCGATTGACGGCACACAGTAATTTGACCGATGTGCCAGAATTGATGCGTCGGAAGAATCGACCACATGGAACCAAGCGTCGGGAACATGTCGGTGGGCCAGTCTTCCGGCGAAGCGTCGTCCCATTTCTTCTCGTCGAACATTTTCAGTTGCTCAGTCGTGTTCGCTCGTACGTTGTTGTACATCTCGTCGATATCCCTGCGAGACGGATACATCGAAGGCTCACCTGCACACTCCGACGACTGGCTGAAAATCTTGCGCAGATCGTCGGACAGTTTCATTGTACCCCCGGTGATAGCCGCCACCTCCGAATCCTCGCTGACCGCAATGTGACCTACGTTCCACGCGACGTGATTGGTGTTTGGTACGGGAAGCTTGAAATACTCCTCGTCACTGAGATCGCTCGTGAACTTGTCGAAGAGAAATGCACCCGTTTCCAACTGTCCCAGCAATAGGTTCTTCAGGTTTGACATTTCATTCCCCGATGGGTGTTGGCAACCCCCCTCGATCCCCCCTTGGTAAAGGGGGGGCGGAAGAGATCGATTTGCGACCAATGACGTCGTTGCTCGATCGATGGCGAAATCTACCCCGCACCAAGTACGCGCGACTTGCCCAGGGTTTGCCGGCAAACGGTAATCTGACCAATGTGCCAGAACTGGTGCGTCGGCAGCAGTGCCCAGATCGACCCCAGCGTCGGGAACAGATCGGTAGGCCAGCCTTCTGGCGATTGGTCGCCCCACTTCACCTCGTCGAACATCTTGAGTTGTTCGATGGCGTTCGCGCGGGCGTTGATGCGCATCTCGTCGATCTCACCGCGCGATGGATACTTCGCGGCGTCCTCGAAACACTCAGACGAACCGCCGAACATCTTGTGGAGGTCTTCCGGTAGCTTCATCTCGCTGCCCGTGACGGCTGCCACCATGGAATCCTCGCTGGTAGCGATATGGCCTACGTTCCACGCGACGTGATTGGTGTTCGGCGCGGGGAGTTTGAAATACTCACCATCGCTCAGATCACTCGTGAACTTATCGAAGAGGAATTCGCCGGTTTCCAACTGCCCGAGTAGTAGGTCCTTCATGTTCGACATTTGATTCTCCTTTGGCCCCGGTCTTGGCACTCGCCTGTCCGGGAAAGTTGTCTTTACTCCGTGTCATCCGTCCGCCGCATTCTACCACTTATATCCGACTGAGGTTCTCGTGGCCGCCGGACGCTGGAAGCGGTACAATCGGCCAAGGCACTTGACAGCTAAGCTAAGGAATCACAAACGTCCTTGTCGCCGATCGTCCGCGCAGGCGTTAAGCCTGCGGCTCGGTACACTTGGACGTCAGACGCCCTGCGTGCCGTGTCCGCGGATCATAACGGAAACTGGAAACCTAACAACACCCGTACAAATGTCTTTTGTTGTCTGCCAACATCGATGACTCTATCTGAAACGCCTCAACCAACGATTCCTGGCACGCTGGGGGTGCGTCGCAGCATTCTCATCGCTGCCCTTGGTGTCCTTCTTGCATTCCCTGCGATGCGGGGGGGGTTTGTCGGCGGGGACGATCATCGACTCGTTCTGAATCACGTTCTGGTCAATCAGCCTTCTTTCGCGCACGCGGTTGAGCTGTTTAAGATCGTCCACCGCGATCTGTATCAGCCGCTCCCGCTCTTGAGCTTTCAATGCGAGTTTCTTGTCGGAAAGGCCCTTGGTTTTTTTGACACGGGGCCAGATGGTGGGGCGTGGCTGTTTCATCTGAACAACCTTCTGTTGCACGGACTCTGCGCTGTCCTGGCAGGGTGGTTGGTTTTGACGGTCTCGCGGTTGAGGTATCGAGGTATCGAGGTGACGGAGACGTTTGCACGGACGGCTCTGCTTGCGGCGACGATCGCGGGGGTTCTTTTTGCTACGCATCCTTTCCAGACGGAGGTCGCATCGTGGATTAACGGGCGGATGATGCTCTTGTCTACTGCGTTTGCGCTTGCGGCATCGCTTGCGTTTCTTCGATACCTTGAGACGGCGCGTAAGCGAATGTTTATCGCGATGCTTGTCTTTGTGGTTCTCTCATGTTTGAGCAAGGTGCGTGCGCCGCTGCCGATGCTGCTTGGAATTGTAACGCTCGCCAGTGCGTTTTCATTGAACCGTCGGTTTTACATTGCCTGGATTCCTGCATGCGTTGTTGTTGGTTTATTCGTGGCGATCAATCTGCAGGCGACGGCTGATGCTTCCTTGTTTGAAGGTGGTGCGGAGAATCTGCACGGGTCTCGCGTGGTTCGTATCTTGCTGGCGCTGGGGTTTTACTTTCAGCATCTTGTTTACCCGGTTGGTTTGTGCAGCTATTACCCGACTCCGATTGTTGCGAGATGGGCTGACCCTACGACGGTTCATGCGATCGCCGTCGTTGCTGCAACGGCGCTCGCCCTCGGTGCGATTGCGTGGAAGTGTCCATCATGTCGCTATGCCATCGCGTGGTGTGCGTTTGCGATTGGAGATACGTTGCCCTTTTTCCCGGCGAGGAATGTACTGGCGGCGGATCGTTATATGTATCTTCCTATGCTCGGGGTGGCGTGGTGTATTGGCGAGTTGGTGGCTCGGTATATTGCCGATACAGCCCACGGAAGACGTGGGCGTCTGGTGCCAGCGCTGGGGTGCGCGCTCGTCTTTGCGTTTATTGCGACGGGGTGGGATATCGCGGACGCTTATACAACACCACTGAAGAAGACCCTTCGGACAGCGACACTTTTTCCCGATACGCCGCGCGTTTGGCAGAAAGTGGGATGGTGTTATGAACATGCTGGGGACCACGAGCGAGCGAGCGAGGCTGCCAAGCGCGAGCTAAAGCATGACGACACGCTGGTTCAGAGTCAGGCGCTTCAGCTTTTGGGCACGGCGCTGATTCATCAGGGAAAAGTGGACGAAGGGCTTGCGACGCTCCATGAGGCGATTGCGCGCAGCGCCAAATCGTCGGAAGCCAAGAAGAAGCTGGGGGCAGCCTATGACGAGTTGGGTCAATTCGAAAAGGCGATCGAGTACTACGAGCAAAGGGTGGATGACGCGCCTGGTGACAACCCGACGATCCGCAGGCTGGCGATGTTGTATCGAAGGTTCGGCCGACTTGACGAAGCGCGTCAAGGATATGAGCAGGTTCTGGCGAGCAACCCGTTCGACCCTGAGGCCGTCATCGGGTTAACGGAGTTGGATATCGAGCGGGCCACCGACGAAGCGTACAAAAACGCCGACGCACGACTCGGCAAGCTCTTGAAGCATTTACCCACGAATGGCCGGCTGATCTCGAACCGCGCGATGGTTCGGTTTCTTGCAAGTACCGCCGATGAGCACATGCGAACAGCGTCGAGGGCGTTCGTCGCTTTGACGGATGGTCGCTATGCAACAGCCGCTAAGAGAATCGACGCGATTTCGGGGAGCGATCCATCGATGCGCGAAGCGCGTGCGTGGCTGCGCGAGGCGATTGGTAGCTTGTCTGCCGAGCGTCCGGACGAACCGTGGGTTTATGCGTTCATCACACGAATCTTGATCGCCGACGGTGAGGTTGAGCTTGCGATTGTTTCGCTCGATCTGTTTCAACAGCGCTGTTCGACGGATGAGTGCGGTCGATACGCGGGAGGACTTCGCGCGATGATGACGCAAGGGACATGAAGGCGCCTCGATGCTCGGACATCCCTTCACCGGTCACTTGCGCATGATCCAGAGCAATCTCAAGCCAAGTGTAGCTCGCAACCCCCCTCAATCCCCCCTTGGTAACAGGGGGACGAAAGAATCGAGTCGCTACGACTGGGGTGCGCGTGTTCTAGATATCCCCGAGAAACGCGAGTCGGCGCTGCAACTCGTCGTGATCCATTGACCAGTCAAGCTCGATCATGGCTTTGATCTTTGTTCGCAGTCGCTCTGCCACGGCGAGGGCGAACGCGAGGCGATCTTCATCGCTTCCGGTGTGATACACCGGGTCGGGTAATGACCAGTGTGCTTTCATCGGAGAGCCGGGCCACACGGGGCAGGTCTCCCCGGCGGCTGCGTCGCACACAGTGATGACAAGGTCCAGCTCCGACTCGGCGAACTCTTCCCAGCTCTTTGACGTTGCGTCACCGAGAGGGATGTTCAGACGCTTGAGGGTATCGATCGCGATTTGATGCACGAACCCCGCGGGATGCGAGCCGGCGCTGAAAGCGTCGAAGTGCTCGCCGCCCATGTGTCGCAGCATCGCCTCAGCCATCTGTGACCGGCACGAATTTCCCGTACACAAGAACAGCACTCGCTTTTTTGTGTCGCCACCCATAAAAAAGAACCCTACCCGAAGGCAGGGTTCTGGGCAATGATCCATGTTAACGAGCGCTGGTCGCTCGATTTCGCATCAATTAGCGGCAGACTTCGTTGGCTTTGGTAGCACAATCCGCGTCCCACACGGTTTCGCAGCAGAACGGGTCGTCCGGGCAAACCAACTCGCAACAGGAGACCGCGTTGCAACCGGCGTCTTCGTGGCCCGTGAAACAATCGCCACTTCGTGCGCCGCATGTAAGGAAGCACGTCGAATTCGCACCGTTGACGCAGTTGTCGTCCCATCCGTTGATGCAACAGAATGGATCCTCGTCGCAGACGGTGTTGCAGCAATCAACCGTTCCGCATCCACCGTTTTCACGCGGAATCTGGCAACTACCGATACCGACCTGGCAGGTGGGCCAACCGGCGGTGCAAAGACCTTCCGCCTCGGATGCACAGAACGAATCCCAAGCGACGTCGCAGCAGTATTGGTCGACCGCACAAACAGTGTCGCAACACGTCGCGTCGTCGCAACCTGAGGAGCCGTCCGTCGCCGCACCAAAGCAATCGTTGGCCGTGGTTCCACATGCGGACGCTCCGCAGGTGATCGTCAGTCGCCCACCGTCGCCCTGGGCACTGTTGAACCCGCCGATGCGGATCATGTACTCATCACCCTGAGCTGCCTGGAATGAGACGCGGGATTCGATGTTGCCTTTGGCAGTACCACAGTCGTCATCGCTGCACGCCATGGCTGCATTCGAGGGGCAACCAACGCCGTCGTACACGGCCATTTTCGTATCGAAGTTACTACCGCAAAGACTCACGACGACTTCGCCGGAGCAGGTCGCGGTATAGGTGTACCAGACGTCCGCTTCGACCTGCGTTCTTCCGAAGAAGTCGCACATCGCCGGTTCGTCCGGACCGTCGGTTGTTGCGCCGATGGTGCTGAAGTCCTGAGTGCCGTCTTCCGCGATCGCGGGAGAACCGCATGAGTTGTTCGTTGGGCCTGCGACCTCTGCCTGACACACTGAGCTGCATCCGTCGCCGCTGTTGGTGTTGCCGTCGTCGCAGCCTTCGCCAGCTTCAACGGAACCGTTGCCGCAAACAGCCGTCGGGCCGCCGGGGCCACCACCACCAGGGGTACCAAGCTGACTTGCCGAGCATCCGTCACCGTTGACGGTCTCGCCATCCGGTGTTTCGGAACAGGTATCATCCGCGTCCATCACGCCATCGCCGTCGGTATCGCGCTCTGTGTCGCTGCAGCCGTTGGCATCGACCGTTGCGCGGGCCGGCGTCGAAAGGCATTGGTCAATGTCGTCACCCACGCCATCGCCGTCGCCGTCTTCCGCCTCCGGGTCGCCCACGGGACAACCGCTTGCGTCGATAGTGACGGTGGAGGGTGTGCTCGGGCATTGGTCTGCGTCATCGTTGACGCCGTCGCCGTCGGTATCTCGCTCACTGGCAGCACAGCCGCTAGCGTTGGCGAGCTCGCCGGTCGGCGGGTTGGGGCAATCGTCGTCGTCGTTTGCAACGCCGTCGCTGTCATCATCTTCAATGACGACCGCCGGGATTTCGCACCCGTCGGTACCGACCGTAGCGCCCTCAGGCGTATCGGCGCAGTTGTCGTCTGCATCGATCACGCCGTCGCCGTCTGCGTCGAGCGTCTGCCCCGGTGGCGGATCGCCGGTCGGCGGCGTTGTCGCCGGACATCCTGCGATCGAAAGTGCCAATACGGTGACGACTGCCACGGAACAAAGCTGTTTACTCAAATGCATCCAGTTCTTCATCAACACGGTGTCTCTCCCTAACCCCCAATTCAGGCGGCGAAGTGTTCGTATCCTTCCCCCTCATCCTGCCGAATGTCCGCGCAGCGAACCACCGACAGTTCCACTCTAGCCAACTTTAGGCGGGCACCAAGTGTAAAGCAAGACCGGGGTACGCTCTTTCACGTCTGGTTATCGGGCGAAAAACCCTTATTCTATCAGCTCGAACCGCTTGAAACGCCGGGCTACTCGACGTAGCTTACCCCTTTCGCGGATTAGGTGAGAAACATGACGCAAAACGACACGATCAGGATTGGCGTTGGGTACGATATTCATCGCCTCGCCAGCGACCGAAAACTCATGCTCGGCGGGCTGGACATACCCCACGAACGGGGGCTACTCGGACATAGCGACGCAGACGTCGTTCTGCACGCAGTGGCGGACGCGCTGTTGGGGGCAGCCAACTTGCCAGACATTGGCGATTTGTTCCCGGACACCGACGACGCGTTCAAAGACGCAGACAGCCGCGAACTCCTCGCGGATGTGATGGGGAAAATTTCGGAAAAAGGATACCGCGTGGGCAATCTCGACGTGATCGTCCACGCAGAAGCGCCGAAAATGTCGCCCTATAAGAAAAAGATGGCGGACTCGATCGCGAAAGCGCTTGGGGTCGAGTCCGACCGGGTGAACGTCAAAGCCAAGACCAACGAAGGCGTCGGACCGGTCGGATTGTCCAACGCGATCGCATGCACCACCGTCGCCTTACTCATGAAGAGCTGAAACCAGCACAACAACCGGACAACGTCCCAATAGCACCGCAACACGTTGCGAACTTAATCGGTCGAAGCACCGAACCAAACGCCAAGGAACAATCACACATGGGTATCACTATCTACAACACGCTGACGCGAAAAAAAGAACCGTTCGTACCGATCACTCCCGGCAAGGTGGGCATTTACCTTTGCGGACCGACGGTCTACAAGCCCAGTCACATTGGCCACGCCGTGGGACCGATCATTTTCGACGCGATTAAGCGATACCTCGTCTTTCGCGGGTTTGAAGTGAACTGGGTCGTCAACATCACCGACGTGGACGACAAGCTCATTATCGAAGCAGCTGAGCAGAATACGACGATGTCCGAACTCGCCGAACGTATCACGGCGGACTATCTCAAGGCGATGGATACGCTCTACGTGCAAGGTGTGGATATTCGCCCGAAAGCGTCCGAGCACATCGGCGATATTATCGACATCATCAATAAGTTGATCAAGAAAGACATCGCGTATCCCTCTGGCGGGGATGTTTACTTCGATGTTTCCAAAGACGACGACTACGGCAAGCTTTCTAATCGGAATCTCGAAGACCAGGCGGGGCAGCGCGACCTGCAGAGCGCTGAAAAAAGAAACCCCGGCGACTTCGCGCTATGGAAAAACGCCAAAGAGGAGGAGCCGGACGAAGTGAAGTTCGACTCGCCGTGGGGCAAAGGGCGACCGGGTTGGCATATCGAGTGCTCGGCGATGGCGAGTCGGTATCTGGGCGATACGTTTGACATTCACGGCGGCGGGATGGACCTGATCTTCCCGCATCACGAAAACGAGATCGCACAATCGGAATGTGCATCGGGCGAGACGTTCTCGAAATACTGGATGCATCACGGACTCACTCGTGTGAACACGAAAAAGATTTCCAAGTCCGACGCCTCGCCCGAGATGCAGGCTGCTCTCTCGAAAATGACGCTTCATAACCTGCTCGACGAGTATCCGGGTGAGTTGATTCGCTTTTTTATCCTCAGTACGCAATACCGCAGGCCCATCGAATACTCGACGCAGGAGATCGAAAGCAAGCGTAAGGGGCTTGAGACGTTTTACCGACTCTTCGAGCGTGCGGAGCGCGTCTGCGGCATTTCTCCTTATGAAACCGCCGACGCGAACACGCCCAATCCGAATGAAGGCCCAGACAAAGACCTCGCCGGGGCATGCGCTGATGTCGCTGATACTTCGCTGACCGAATCGTGGTCGGTCGCGTTTGAAGCCTTTACCAAGGCGATGGACGACGACTTTAACACCGCCGGCGCGATCGCGTCGCTATTCGACTTCGCCGGAAGGGTCAACGCGTTTATTGAAAAGTCCGGGTTGGATAAAGGCGGGAGCGACCAGGTCAAACGCGACGCGATCACGGCATCGGCTGCGTTGATCCGCCTCGCCCGACTCATCGGCGTCTTCATCGAACCTCAAGTCAAGAAGGCGGGTAGCGACGACGGTCTAACCGACAAGGCCATGCAAGTTCTCATCGAAGTCCGTAAGCATCTCAAGAAGAAGAAGGATTTCGAAACGGCGGACCTGATTCGGGACAGTCTGACCAGGAGCGGGATCACCTTGGAAGACAGGCCCGATGGGACGGTTTGGCGGGCGGAGTAGGCTCATGTTTTTGCACGTTTGAGAGCGGTTCTATGTGGGGGCGATACGTTTGACCGTCAAGTGACGAAGGATGCGGACGAGTGATCGTTCGTATTGATGGCATTTGGTTTTGAAGCGGTGTCGCCTTGCGGGTGGTCGCGACAAAGTTTCACATTGCCGCGGTTTGTCACGACCGAGTGTCGCCCCGTTGGGGCTGGCGTTTTCGGGTACCGATGAGACCCCCAGCTCGCGCTGGGGGCTTGTGCGGATTGTCGCCCCTACCGGGGCTCGAAGAAGGTACGGTCTTGACGTACTCTCAAGACAAGACCGTATACTCAGTGCATGACGCAGACTATACCGAGGCCGCAGACTCGGCATTGAATGCGGACCGAGTACAGAACGCAGGATTAGCCCAGGACGAAAGCTTAGCAGTCTGCTGGAAAAGGCTGACACTCTTGTGTGGTACCGGCTTCCAGCCGGTGTAGAGGTGCTCTACCCGCATCAAGACACGATTGGATCTGTTGGAATTACCGGCTGAAAGCCGGTGCCACACTTTTCAACGGGCTGTTAGCTTCGGACGAAAGTTTGGCATCGGACGCTGGCTTGTTCGTGGATGCTGGCTTGCTCACAGGCGCGGCCTTAGCCCCGAAGGGGCGACACGGACTGCCAAGCCCACGGCGCGAGCCGTGGGACCAACGCAATGCAAGTACGCGTAGCCCCGGAGGGGCGAAACACATCGATGGAACACACGAACGAAACGTGCAACCATGTCGCATAGCCACACGCTCCTCTACGTTCATTGCATCTTCGCCACTAAGGAGCGCCGCAACAGCATCACCGCCGAGATTCAACCGCGCCTCTACAAATACATCGCCGCGATCGTAACCGAAAACGACACGGCGCTGATGGCGATCGGCGGAACGGGTAATCACGTTCATCTCCTATTGAAGCTTCATCCTTCCAAGAGTCTTGCCGACCTGATGCGCCTCGTGAAGACCAATAGCTCGAAATGGATCCACGAGACATTTCCCTCTGCACACGCGTTTGGATGGCAACGTGGTTACTGCGCATTTTCGGTGAGCGCGTCGATCATCAAGGACGTACAACGTTATATCGATCGGCAGGAAGAACATCACCGTGTGCAAACATTTGAAGAGGAATATGTGGCGTTTCTTGATCGACATGGCGTCGAATATGATCGTCGGTATCTTTGGCCTTGACGCGGTTTCGCCCCGTTGGGGCTTGGCGTTTCAATATTGAACGTGTCCCCCAGCTTACGCTGGGGGCTGGTGCGGAATCTCGCCCCTCCGGGGCTAATACCAGTTCTAGTTAAGCTGTGCCGATTCAGCCCATGCGGCATGGCAGAGTGAGCTGACCAGTTCCGGATCGTTGGCGAATCGATTCCAGGCATCGACGCCGGCTTCATACAAGGCGTCGTGATCTGCGTACACGC
>JAJRUK010000401.1 GCA_024277835.1 Planctomycetota bacterium
AACACCGACGTCGTATAAAGACCGCCTCGGTCATCGCAAACCGTCACCTTCTTAACATTCAACTCTTCAAGAAAGTGATCACCAAATAGCTGCACAGCTCTTCGCTCCGCATCGTCGCCCGGAGCGATCACCAGTTCCGCAAGTGGCTGACGAATTTTGAGCTTGGAGTCTTTGCGCGCCGACCGAGCAAGCGAAATCAACCGAATCGACGCGGCCACATGCGCCGAAAGCGAATCGTCAATCAACGACGCGTCTGCCTGCGGAAAGGGCACATGATGCACACTCGCCGGGCAGTCGTCGCCCTGCCTTGCGACCAGGTTCTGATAAATCGATTCCGATAGAAACGGAACAACCGGTGCGATGATCCGGTTAAACGTCGTCAGCACTTCGTAAAGCGTCGCATACGCAGCCCGCTTGTCCGCAGGCCAACCTTCGCCGTAGAACCGCCGCCGTGAACGCCGTACGTACCACGTACTGAGTACGTCGATAAACTTCTGTGCATCACCGCAAAAACGCCCGACGTCAAAACCGCTGTAACACTCGTTCGCAGTACGCACAAGCTTGTTCAGGTCCGACAGAATCCAGTTATCAAGCAGCGACCGCTCATCCGCCGTCGCTCCGTGCTCGTTTGGATCGAACTTATCGACCCGGGCAAGGTTGCAAAAGAACGAGTAAACATTCCACCACGGCAAAATCACATCGCGGCGCGTCTCGTCGCAATGCGAAGGACCAAAATGCACATTCCGCTCGGGCGACGTGCTCGCGTACAACCAGCGCATCACATCCACGCCAAACTGCTCGGCTGCCTCATCAAACCAGATCGCGTTTCCGTCCGACTTGTGCATTGGCTTACCGTCGTCAGCCATGACCAACCCGTGACCCTTGAGCACTTTGAACGGCGCTTTGTCCACCATCATCGTGCTCACAGCGAGTAGCGCATAAAACCAATTACGAAACTGACCCGGCAGCGCTTCGACTACAAAATCGGCTGGGAACCACTCTTCCCACGACTTGCGATCCGAAAAATACCCCATCGTCGAAAGCGAAACGATGCTCGCATCAAGCCAAGGATTCCCCACGTCCTTCACGCGCGAAACATTCTCATCTCCGCACTGCGAACAGCGAATTTTCACCTCGTCCACCCAAGGGCGATGCGGCGAGTTGCCGTCAAACTTGTCCCAACCAGAAACCGCCCGGGCTTGAAGCTCATCGCGACCGCCCATCACATCAAAATGCCCGCACTCGTGACATTCCCAGATGGGCAGCGCGAGTCCCCAGTAGCGCTTCTTGGAAATCATCCAGTCGCCCATGTTCATAAGCCAATCAAGCTCACGATCCATCCCCCACGACGGAATCCATCGCGCCTGACGAGTCGAGGCCATGATTTTCTCGCGCCAGTTCATGTTAATGAACCATTCATCCACAAGTCGGTAAACCAGCTCTTCCTTGCATCGCCAGCAGTGCGGATAGCGATGAAAATATTTTTCCTTCGCAAAAAGCAGACCGCGATCCTTCAAAGACTTGACCACATCGTCCGCCACCTGATCAAACTTTCGACCTGAAAGAAAACCGAACTCCTCGCGGAACTTCCCGTTTTCAAGAAGCGGCGCAATCTGCGGCAGACCGAGCTCTTTCCCAAGCGCATAGTCATCCGAACCGCAACCGGGAGCAATATGAACAATCCCCGCCCCCTCCGACTCAGTCACATGATCCCACGCGATCACGCGATGGGCTTCGACCGCTTCTCTCGCACCATCCAGATCATCAAAAGGCCCCGTATATTTCAGACCGACAAGCGCCTCGCCCTTTAGCTCCTCAACAACCTCAAACTCGCCGTTGTTCTTAAACATCGCCTGAATCGACATCAGACTGGGAATTTCCGTCGAACGCGATCCGGTGCGCGATCCGCTTGAAGAAGCTGAATGCGACCCACTCCTTGAGCCTGACACCGACTTTGTTTTCGCGCCGGTAGCGGAACCAGAATGTGACTTATTCGCCTCGACGGGTTGCTTGCGAACGCTCTCAAAGTTGGCCTTACCGATATAGTAAAACTTGTCCCCTTGTTTCACCTTGACGTAGTCCATCTTCGGACCAACAGCCGCCGCCACGTTTGAGCTAAGCGTCCACGGCGTCGTCGTCCACACGAGTAGCGAATGGTCGGGCTTCTCAATCAGTGGAAACGTCACAAAGACGGACGTATGCGGCACCTCGCGATACCCCTCGTTCATCTCCATCTGACTCAGACCAGTGCCACACCGAGGGCACCACGGCATCACATCCGCCCCCTTGTAGAGAAGCCCCTTCTCGAAGCACTTCTTCAAAAACGCCCAGATGCCGTAGTTGTTTTCGTCCGACATCGTGTAGTACGAGTTCTCCCAGTCCATCCAATAACCAAGGCGCTTGGACTGCTCGGTCTGAATCGCGGCGAACTTGCTCGCCCGCGCTTTGCACTCGCTGACGAACTTCCCGATGCCGTACTTTTCGATTTCTTTCTTATCCTCGAACCCGTGCTCTTTCTCGACCTCGACCTCGACCCAGAGTCCCTGACAGTCGAACCCGTTCTGATAGCGCAGCTCTCGCCCGAGCGACGCGAAGTACCGCTGATAAACATCCTTGTACGTCCGCCCCCAGGCGTGATGAACGCCCATCGGATTGTTGGCGGTAATGGGTCCATCGAGAAAAGACCACTTGGGCTTACCCCGATTGATCTCACGAAGCTTATCAAACGCCCCGGTCTTCTCCCACATCGCGAGCATCTCACGTTCGAGCGCCGGGAAGTCTGCTTTCGGTTCAATCTTATCAAATGCCATTACAGGTGCTCTGTTCCTAGTGTCAGCATACAGGAGTTCGCATCCCCCCGAGCCGCGGGCTTCAGCCCGCGCGGACGTTCGTAGTCCGGAGTCATCCAACGATCGACAACCACAAAAACGGAACTATAACACCCATCGTTCGCCGCGTGAATTGCCGAATCAACGCGACACGCCTGCGCGGGCTGACCGAAGACCCCGGAAACAAGGCCGATTCACCGAGAGGAAGGTCGACCGACCACGCCAGCGCCGTTGCACGCCCGGAGGAACAAGCACAAAGCCCCGCCGAATCGCTTCGACGGGGCGTTGGTAAAGTGTCAAGTATCGACAACCGGCGCCCAACCTACTGAACGGCTGACGCTGCGGGATCCGAACAGCACGTGTTGCATCCAGGACAATTCGGACAGGCGGGGCAGTCAGACAGCGGCTCCTCGTTGGACCCCGGCGAGCAGGTCGATTCCGCAATTCCGTCCTCGTACGACAAATTGAATCTGTTCCAGTCGTCAACATCAACGTCGCAGTCCCCGTCGAGGTCAGCGCGGACCGTCCCCAGGAACAGACCACTGTTCGGGATCGCGGGATCCGCCACCAATACCACTGCAAGCCCGAGCGGCGAATAGTCACACTTGTCCACGTCGTTCAACACGCCGTCATCATCAATGTCCGGATCGCACATATCGGTGATCCCATCACCGTCGCAATCGGGCAGATCGCCGTTGGCGATG
>JAJRUK010000402.1 GCA_024277835.1 Planctomycetota bacterium
ATTAGCCGCTATCCTCTGGTTCAAACCCGGACTACAGGAAAGTCGTGCTGCGCCTATTAGTTATGTGGATGTTTCGACCGTGCAGACTGCGACCATATATCACCGTAATAGTGTTCATATCCGGCTGGGCCCCGGATGCCGTGACCCAAGCATCCAGAGGGTTTGGCGGGCGCGGCGAGATTTCAGCATTCCTACTGGTACCGTACATTGTTGTGACGGCGACTCTTGAAGAGGTGCTTGTGCGAGCGTACCTCATGACGCGGCTGAGCGATTTGGGGTGGTCGAAGGTGTGTATCGTCTTTGCGAGTTGTGCGATCCAAACTTCGTATCACGCCCATCACGGTGTACAGTTGATCGGTTCAGTTCTCGCATTTCTCTTGTTCTCGATCTATTTCCTCTGGCGACGCGATACTTGGGCGTTGATCATCGCCCACGCTGGTTATAACTTGTACATCATGTACATCAGATAGCGTCAACACGCATTGATTGCGTCGATTCCCGCGCGGCAGTAACGGTCGCGTCTGGCCTCGCCGACGCACGCCAACGCGCCGCGGCGAGCGCACGCAGCGCTGCCCCGGATCGAGAGGGGTTACCCACGTCACTTGGATATTCCGTGCTCGAGGGTAATCACGAGGAAGAGCGTCCTCATCATGGCGTCGCCCTCCACTACTAATCGAGCAATCGTCTAAGCCTCTCAAGAAACTCACCCGGCGGGACGAAGTTGTGCAGTCGATCCACGATCAACCCTTCGCGATCGATCAGAAAAACATCCGGCACGGATTCCACGCCGTACGCCGTCCCCAACGCCGGGTACTCATCGAGATCAACGAAGACCAATTGAACCTTTTCAAGCAGTTTCACGACTTCCGGATCGTGAAACGTGACTTTCTTTAGCTGCAAACAAGGCGCGCACCAGTCAGCCCAAAAATCAAGCACGATGGGTTGATTGGCTTTCCGCGCACTTTCAAATGCGTCGCGCAGGAACGTCGGCGCGTCTTTCGGCATTGGCGATTTGACGAGCTTAACCCTATCCGAGGCAGCCACATCTTTTGGAAACTCAATCTGCTCCGCCCTATAACCGAGGTCAGTGATAACCTTCGCCAGCTTTTCAGGGGTCGTCCGCTTCGGATCGTAGCTAAACGCAACACAATCCTGCCCGTAATCCCAAACGATCCGCGATGCTGCCTTCGTCCCTTCCAGGGACGCTGTGACCTTATTCGGTCACCCCAGTCACGTCGCCCCCGACGCGGTCTTCATCATCCCATCGACATGAAACGCAACTTGCTTGTGAACCACCGGAACCTCCTTCGACGCGCGAACACCTTGCCGCTCGGTGACACAACTCGTAGAGATGATAACCACCGCAAGCGCGAAGGCAGACAGGCTGGCGTTAATACGAATCATTCGCTCGTGTTCTCCCTCTTCGTGCTACTCCCACTCAATCGTCGCTGGCGGTTTTGAGGAGATGTCGTACACAACTCGGTTAATCCCCCTTACCTCGTTGCTGATTCGATTCGAGATGCGGGCTAAGATTTCGTGGTCGATGTGGACCCAGTCCGCCGTCATGAAGTCCGTACTCTCAACGAACCGAACCGCAATCACATGCTGGCCTGCGTACGTCCGGTCGTCGCCCATGACGCCGACCGTGCTGATCGGCAGCAAAACGCCGAACGCCTGCGCGATTTTGTCGTACCAACCCGCCGCTCGAATCTCTTCAAGGATAATATCATCCGCCGCACGAAGAATCGCAAGCTTCTCCGGCTCAACCGCGCCAATAATCCGCACCGCAAGGCCCGGACCAGGAAACGGATGTCGCCAGACAAGTTCTTTGGGCAGACCAAGGTGCTCCCCGACGCGGCGCACCTCGTCTTTGAATAGGTCGCGAAGCGGTTCGACAAGTTCAAAACCAAGCTCTTCCGGCAGCCCGCCCACGTTGTGATGCAACTTGATGTTGGCTGTCTTGCCGCCAAGACCGTGCCCCGACTCGATCACATCAGGGTAAAGCGTCCCCTGTGCGAGAAACTTCGCCCCGTCGATCGTCTTCGCTTCGTCTTTGAAAACATCGATAAACTCGTGACCAATGATAATGCGCTTCTTCTGCGGATCGGTCACGCCCGCGAGCTTAGTAAGAAATCGCTCCCCCGCGTCCACCACATGAAGATCGACCTTAAAATGCTGACAAAAAGCGGTCTCGACAAGGTCCGTCTCGCGGTTTCGCATCAGACCGTTATCAACGTAGATGCAACTCAGACGATCGCCGATCGCTTCATGAATCATCGCAGCCGCTACGCTACTATCGACGCCCCCAGATAGGCCGCAGATCACGCGATCCTTTTCACCAACCTTTTCTCGAATCGCATCGATCCCTTGCTTCACAACATTCGCAACCTGCCAGTCACCCGTACAACCACAAATATCATAAACAAAGTTGTGCAAAATCTGCGAGCCATGTGGGGTATGCGTGACCTCGGGATGAAACTGGACCCCGTAGAACGGTTTCGTCCGATGCTTCGCAGCCGCGAATGGGCAACTCTCCGTCTTCGCCAGCGGGACGAAATCATTCGGGAGCTGCTTCACAATGTCGCCATGACTCATCCATACGGACGTCTCTTTCGGAACACGGGTAAGAAGCGCGTCGTCCGCAACAATCTCAAGACCAGTTCGACCAAACTCGCGCGACTCGGCTGACTTAACGCCCGCACCAAGCAGATCGCACCCCAACTGCATCCCGTAACAAATCCCCAAGACCGGTAAGCCCATATCAACGATTTTCGGATCGCATCGCGGCGCGCCCTCTTCATAAACGCTCTTGGGACCGCCGGAAAAAATAATCCCAACCGCCCCCGCCTCACGAATTTCGTCGGGCGTGACGTTGTGGCCGACGATGATGCTGTGAACGTGATGCTCGCGAACGCGGCGGGCGATTAGCTGAACATATTGAGCGCCGAAATCAATAACAACGATTGTAGCGGGCGTTTTCTTCATCTAGAAACTCATCTGTAGTGAATCAAAGAGAGGGCTATACAGTCTTTCAAGTCCAAACCACCATACCGAAGCACCGCCAAGCACGAGCGCGGGAGCAACGAAAGCTAACATGATCGTCACGCGCGTCCGCGTGTCCACCGGAGCGCTCGCCGCAAGCCTCAACATCCAAAACCAACCGAAAATGAGGCTGACTCCTGCAAGGATACCCGCCGGTAAAAAGACGACCAGCTCGCTTGATAGTGTCGTCGAAACATTCCCAAAGTGGATCGTCGGATGAAGCCACAAGACGACAGCAGCAAGAATCATCGGAACCAACCACCCCGTCGCGTAATGCTGCGCCGCCGTCATGCGATGTTCGCCGCGAAAGGACCGGGTGTGGGCAACCTCGACGCCCACGCGAACGAGTATCCGAACGACCGCGATAAGTATGAACGCAGCCACAAGTGCAATCGCGCCGCCTAGAAGCGCCTGCGCAGGATTCCACCAGACCCCCGTGAGCGCGCTGGCGTCCTCATTGCCAGGGATCGGAGTCAGCGACGACACGCGAAACCATCCCTGGCCAACGGGTTTGACGACAGTCCCCATACTCGCCTGAGCGTGCGAAACATATCGCCAGCCCAGCAGTGTCGCTCGCAACATGCCCAAGGCAAATGCAAAAAGAACGAGGTGGATGGCGGCGAATCGCCGCGAAGCTTGCGAAGCTCGCATCATAGCGAGGTGCTTGAGTCGCTCAGGCCCGGCTGTCCATACCCACTTGCACATGGAAAACCAGCGCGATTGGTCGTTCTCGAAAGCGATCGCGTAAGGAGTAACATCTTCGCCCGTCGCGCGCGAATCCCCGATGACAAACGCACATAGCGGGCAGGATTCGACGGGCTGATCGCCGAGGGGTTGTCCGCAGGCAGGGCAACGCGGGTCGGCGGCGACTTTTGTATCGACACCACCTGTCATCGGTGTGCGCCTATCGGTCGGATTCGTGGTAGTGGTTGGGTTCGGAGTTGTGGTAATAGTCGACGTCGACGTCGGGGTCGGGGTCGGAGTTGCGCCGTCCGCACTTCGGCGCATCCGCTGTCGCGTAACGTTCGCCAAAGCTCGGAACAAAGACGCAATTGTTTCATACGCAAAATCTTTCAGGCAGCGATTACCCGGTCGGCGAAGGCAATGGCATCGCGTCGCACATGCCGCAACAAATCTTGCGACTGGTCGCACCGTCGCTTTCCATCACCATCCAGGGCGGGGTCACCACGGCGCTAAGGGGATAGAAGATAAGATTCATCGGAAAGCGGAACCCCGTTGACCAGAAAGCGTAGAAGTCCTCGCTGGTAATCGCGAACTGACCATCCTCGCTTCCCGACTCATCGACCGGGTCTTCAAAGTAAAGCGGGCTATGAATGATCGCCCCGCTTGCCGCGCGAACGATTTTCGGATCGCCATAAGGCGGCACCATCCGCGGCGCGACGTTCGCCTCGCGAAGGCCGGTCGCCGACGGCGTTGTCACAGGGGCAGCCATCGCCATTTCGTCGTGATACGGGTTGACCATCATCTGACAACCCGTCGCGAGCATCAGCACCATAGACAGAACTGCACCGGTTACAAACCTGTGCCACACGGGACCGCCGGCTAGAAGCCGGTGCCACACAAGAGCGCCCGTTGCTGACTTGAGGAACATTGATCCCATACTCGCCGCCATGTTACTGCATTGCTCCGGGGTCCATGCCATAGTTCGGTGACTCCTTTGTAATGACCACGTCGTGTGGATGCGATTCTGCCACACCCGCCGTACTGATTCGACAGAACTCCGCCTTTTCCTGCAAGCTCGGAACATTTTCCGCCCCGCAATAACCCATCCCCGCCCGTAACCCGCCGACCAGTTGATAAACCATATCCGAAAGAGGCCCACGAAACGGAACGCGACCCTCGATCCCCTCGGGCACGAGCTTCCCGCGATCCGTCGACGCCTTTTGTCCGTATCGGTCGGCTGACCCCTTCACCATCGCACCGAGTGACCCCATCCCGCGATATTCCTTAAACCGCCGCCCCTTCCACGTCACCGTCTCGCCAGGAGCTTCCTCCAAACCGGCGAACAGCGAACCAAGCATGACCGACTGAGCACCGGCTGCGAGCGCCTTCACGACATCACCCGACTGCCGAATGCCGCCATCCGCAATCACCGGAACACCCGCCGGTCTCGCCACGGAAACGACGTTCATCACCGCCGTCAACTGCGGAACGCCCACACCAGAGACAATCCGCGTCGTGCAGATACTCCCCGGACCGATTCCAACCTTCAGCGCATCCGCCCCAGCATCGATCAAATCCCTCGCAGCCGCAGCCGTCGCGATATTCCCCGCGATCACCTGAATATTGTGTCGTTTCTTGATTTCTTTGAGCGTCTCGATGACGTTGTCGCTGTGGCCATGCGCGGTATCGACCACAATCACGTCAACATCCGACGCAATCAGCGCCGCCACGCGATCATAATCCTTCACACCAACGGCCGCCCCTGCACGAAGCCGACCGCGAGCATCCTTGCAACTACCCGGATAATGCTGGGCACGCTCGATGTCACGCATCGTAATCAGCCCAACGAGCTTGCCGCCCTTATCGACAAGAAGCAACTTTTCGACCTTGGCGTGATTCAAAATATCCGCGGCTTTTTCGAGCGTCGTATCGGGCGGACCCGTGATAAGATTCTCACCCGTCATCACGTCGCGAATTTTGAGATTCTCGCGTTCGAGGAATTTCATATCGCGGCGTGTGATGATCCCCACCAGCCGGTGCCCGTCTTCGACAATCGGCACGCCTGAGATATTCTGCAGCGACATGACCTCTTTCGCCTTCGCCACCGGCTCATCAGGCCCCAGCGTCGTCGGGTCCAAAATCACGCCGCTCTCGGAGCGTTTGACCTTGTGAACCTCTCTGCACTGGGCTTCGACGCTGAGATTCTTGTGAATAATCCCAATCCCGCCCTCTTGAGCGAGAGCGATCGCAAGCCGCGACTCGGTCACAGTATCCATCGCTGCAGCGACCACCGGAATGTTCAACGCGATGTCCCGCGTAAGTCGCGACGTGACATCTAACTGATCAGGAAGCACGTTCGACCGCTGCGGAACAAGCAGCACATCGTCAAACGTCAGCGCGTTGATGATTGAGTCAGGGTGACAGTCGGAGCGACGGTCGGTGTCGTGTGGCTGCGAGTTTTTCTCGCGAGTAGTCATCAAGCGGGTACCCTTTCGTATAACGATACCTGAACGCTATAGATACGCGCCAGACGCCGTTTCGTCAAGGCAAGCCCCGCCAAACGCCCAAACGTCGAAAAGTCCAAACGTCCAAACTTTGGGGCCGCCTGCGGCGGTGGAGGGGGCTGTCGCGACGCTGGCGGGCAAGCCGCCAGTGGCACCCGATGGCCGGCGGTCGCTGGACATCTGGGTCGTTATTGGGATTGGATCGATGACCGCCTGCCGTCAGCTCCCTTACGGTCGCTGCTCTGATACGGTCGCGGCTCTGATTTGGACGTTTGGACGTTTTGGTGCTTACGTTAGCGGCGCGCCACGCATGTCGGACGGGACAGGCAGGCCCATTTGCTTCAAGATCGATGGGGTGACGTCGTAAAGCGTCGGACTATCCACGCGGCCCTTTGCTTCTAGCGATGGGTGGGAATAGATGTACATACCCTCTTGAGCGTGATTGGCGTCGTCGGGGCCTGTGTCGTTTTTGAAGGTGTAGATAGAGTCTGCACCGACCACACCGACACTACGCCATCGCAAATCGCCAAAAATCACTACAAGGTCCGGCGCGACGCGATTGACAGTGTCATAGATTTCCTGGGGTTTGTAGCACTTGTTGCCCATCAATTCCCCATTGTGATCCTTGATCCCCTCGATCTTGGCAATCATTTCATCGCGGAATGACTCATACTCATTCGCAGGGACCGTGCCATTCGGTTCGCGACCCTCAAGATTCACGAAGAACCGACCATAGTACCCCCCCTCGCCCCACGATTTCGTCTTGGACCAGTCCACATTGTTGACATCAAACTTCTGTGTTGAAGTAAGCGGTTCTTTGAAGCGTAGAAGTCCCTCGTTGATCATCCACTGGTTAAACAAGAGGCCTCCCACCATCGACTTCGCACCATGATCCGAGACAACCCAAATAGCAGTCTTATCAAGGTCCATCACGTCGAGCGTTTCGCCGATCTCCTTATCGATGTACTTGTAATACTCGAAGATGGCGTCTTTGAACTCGTTGTCTTTCACATGGGCGTGATGGTTCTCGTCCATGTTGCTCCAGAAGCCATGATGGATGCGGTCGGTCCCCATCTCGACCATCCAAAACAAATCCCATGGCTTATTCTTAAGCAAATAGCGAACGGTTTTGAACCGCCGCTCGGTCATGACGTAAATCTGCTCCAAAAGCCACTTCTTGTCGTCGGTACGAAAGCCCTTCACATCGACCATGTACTCGCCCGCGACCGCTTCCACCTCGCGACGAAGCGGGGCGGGATGCGTCCATGTCACTTTCGGGTCTTTGGTATCGGGCGTGAGAAAACTCGTAATCATATTGCCCTTGATCGGGCGCGTGATTGGATACGTGCCCGGAACACCCACGATGATCGACTGCTTGTCATGGTTGCCCATGATGTCCCAGATGCGAGGCTCTTTCACAGCAAGCGACGTCGCGATCATGAGCTTGTCATACGAATGATCGCCGCGATTCCGAAATCCATAAATCCCCAGCGTGCCAGGGTCTTTACTCGCCGTCATGCAACTCCACGCCGGAACCGTAATCGGCGGCATCGAACTGGTGAGATTGCCAAACGTACCCCGATCCATCAGCCGCTTGATATTGGGCAGATCGCTCGTCCACTCGTCGAACACCAGACCGGGGTCCGCACAATCAAGACCGATGACCGCCACTTTTTCGATATTGCTCATGATCGAATCACCGGCAGGATGCCGGTGCCACACTTGTTCTATAAAACTGCCGCCTTGTTAACCAAACTGCTTGATAAATTCTTCGGCGCGCGGAAGAACTTTGGCAATCGCCTCGGAAACGCCGCAGTCGAGGATCGCCCCCGCTGCCTGCGCGTGGCCACCGCCGCCGAACTCGCCCGCAAGACCCACCACCGTCACCGCGCCACTGCCCCGAAAGTTAATACGCGTCTTGCCCTTGTGCCCTTCCGTAAAAAGCATCGCAAGCTCCACGCCATTCAGCGAGCGCGGCACGTTAATCTGATCGTCAATGTCAGCCGGGGTGCAACCCGCCTCGATGATTTCATCGTGCGTCGCAAAACTATAAGCAACCCTACCGCCACCGACGAGCTTCGTATTGGCATAGATAATCCGAAGCAAATCGAACTCGCTCTGCGTTTGGGAGCGACCAAGCTTCTCACCAAGCGCTGCGACATCGGCACCTGCTTCCACAAGTTTGCCCGCCGCGAAGAAAGTCGAAGCACTCGTTGTTGGAAGCGAAAAGCCCAGCGTGTCCGTCAGAATCCCCGCGTAGAGAAGCGACGCAATCGCCGGCGTGATGGGCTTCTTCGACTCAACAATGAAACGATAGGCTAACTCGGCGGCGCTACTTGCGGATTCGACGATCCAATTGGTCGTGCCAAACTTGGTGTTGCTTCCGTGGTGATCGATGTTAATTACCGGGCGATCTTTCACCCAGTCGGTTTCGCTCCGCTCGCGCCCGACATTGCACCGTGACTTCTTCGCCGTGTCTAAAACGATGAACCCGTCTGCATCGACGAAGTCGTCCTCGCCCGCTCTTGACACGTCAGCTAACTCTACAAGGAACGTCAGACGCTGCGAAAGCGATCCTTTCGGAATCGAAACGCACGGCGTACATCCATCGCGCGTCAGCGCAAGGGCAACACCGAGCATCGAACCAAGAGCGTCCGCATCAGGAACAACGTGAGCAATGACCACTGGCTGTGCAAGCGCGGCGCAAGCGCTAACTACGTCACTGGGGACAAGCGGCGCTTCCGCAATAGAGCTAGTTGTCGATGAAGATGTCACGTCGTTGGCCGGTTTGACACGATCACCGGTTACAAACCGGTGTCACACATTACGAGTTCTTCATCGATCTGATCAAAATGTCCGCGACTTCGGCCCTCGTAAATTCGATCGGCGGACGCTCGCCCGCGACGAGCATTTCGCGGACCTTCGTCCCCGATAGGAAAATACGGTCGCCCTCGATGTTGGGGAACGTCTTGTTCGAAACCATCCCACCCGCCGCTTTGGACCAGGCCGTGTGCTCGAACTTGAGCGGGACGATCTTGAGTCCGCCCTCGGGAAGCGTATCGAATAGATTCTGCGCGTCGTACGTTCCGTAGTAACTTCCAACACCAGCGTGATCGCGACCGATGATAATGTGCGAGCAACCATAGTTTTGTCGCAGCACTGCGTGCATGATCGCCTCGCGCGGACCGGCGTATCGCATAGCTGCGGGCATGATGGCGAGCATTGTGTGATCGGGGTGGTAGTACTTTTCGAGCAAGACCTCGTAGCACTCCATGCGGATTTCCGGAGAAATATCGCCGTCTTTCGTAGCACCCATCAGCGGGTGGATCAACAGGCCATCGGTCATTTCCTGTGCGCACTTTGTAAGGTATTCGTGAGCGCGGTGAATCGGATTTCGCGTTTGGAAAGCGACGACGGTCTTCCAACCGCGCTTATCGAACGCCGCCCGTGTCTGCGCGGGCGTCAGACGATGATCGGTGAACATCGGACCATGACGCAGCGTCACAACATCAATCGGACCGGCGAGACATGTGTCGCCCGACTCCATGAGAACCTTCACACCAGGGTGCGCAATATCCTCCGTACCGAATGCCTTGGTCGCCTGACGCTTTTTGTCCTGAGTGAATTTCTCGCTGACGGTCATGTACCCGAGAAGACGACCCTCGCCATCGTTCAGGGCGACCTTGTCACCAGCGTTGACCTTGCCAGCGGTGTCGTTATCGACGGCGAGCGTAATCGGGAGTGGCCAAACGGTTCCGTTAGCGAGCGTCATGTTGTCGCAAACGCTGTTGTAATCAGCCTCGCCCATGAACCCCTCAAGCGGGCTCATCGCGCCAATGCCGATCATCTCAAAATCGCACTGCTGCCATTGAGTTAGTGTAACACTTGCGGTTGTGGCCTGCCCATCAGACGCGCCGGTGCGGTCTACGAGCTTTCCCCCGTGCGGTTGAATCAGGGTTGATCCCATTCAGACTTCCTCATTTCCAAGCTAGAGATACGGTTTTTCTGTCGAATTCGAGTGCGTCAGCGGATAGACCAACGCTCACCTCAACGTTTCACAGGGCCTAACATAGAAGCAACGCGCGCGGGCTGCAACCCACCGCCAAAACATTGCCACTACGCCCGCTCGCCCCTTAACACGCCGTTCGCGCACGGCAGACCGACCAGGCCCCTTACGCGTCCGCATCGGTCGCTGGCTGAGGTGCGGGCGTCGGGGTGGTCGGGGGTGTCGGTGTAGTCGGGGGTGTCGGTGTAGTCGGAGTGGCGACTGCTGCCGGAGCTGGCGCCGCTACCGGCGCTGGTGTTGGAGTCGTTGGGGCAGTCTGAGTTGCAGATGCCGAGGCCTGAGCGGTCTTGTTGACGGCGCCTGCTTTTTGCTTTGCGACCGTCTTCGCAGAAGGCCTCTTCACCGGCGAGACGACCATCGTCATGCGACGCCCGTCGATGGACGGATGGCGCTCGACTTTGACCGTTTCCCCAAGCTCTTCAAGGATCCCCTTGAACGTATCAAAGCCAATCTCGCGGTGGGCGCGTTCTCGCCCGCGAAAGAGCATCGTGAACTGGACCTTGTGCCCCTGCTCAAGGAACTGGATCGTACGCTTCATCTTGATCCCGCGGTCATGCGAGTCGGTCTTGGGACGCAACCGGATTTCTTTGAGCGTGACCGTGTGACTCGACGCGGAGGTCTTGAGCCGCTTTTTCTTCTCAAACTGAGCTTTGCCGTAGTTAACAATACGACAAACCGGCGGAGTTTCCGTCGGTGAAACCTCGACCAAGTCCAGACCTGCCTCGCGGGCCAAGTCCAGCGCTTGCTGCGTGGGCATGACGCCGAGTTGTTCGTTGTTCTGATCGATCACGCGAATTGGTGAAATACGAATCCGCTCATTCAATCGAAGTGCCTTTGCGATCGCCTTCTCCTTTCAAACTTGACTCGGACCGACGCATGCCACAACGCGTGGCAACAACCCCCTGCAACTTACGCG
>JAJRUK010000403.1 GCA_024277835.1 Planctomycetota bacterium
ATTGGCACATCTATTGGATCAACAGTGGCGATAGCGGTCTGCCTCCGCGCGTCGTCTGGAAGAACCCGGACGGTTTTTCGGTCGGTGATTTCGTTTTTCCGATTCCCAAGCGACATCACAGCCCCGGCGACATCGTAACAAACATCCTGCCGGGCAAGCCGATGCTTGTTGCGACCGTTACACCGCCTGCGACGATCTCAGAAAAAAAGGTGACGCTTAGTGCTAACGTGACCTACCTGGTTTGTGGCGTAAAGTGTTTTCCCGAGCGGGCACAAATCGGTCTCGACATTCCGGTTCTTTCGCCCGGTACCGAGGCGACATCGGCGAATCGCAAGCTGTTCAAGCGAGCGCGACGAGCATCGCCACAGGCAACAAGTAAGTATCTGACGGTATCGGCGGAGGGATCGCCGAAATCGCTCTCGGCGGGGTCAAAGTTTGAAGTCCTCGTCACGGTGGACATCAAGCGCGGGTTCCATATTCAGTCGAATAAGCCATCGCTGCCGTCGTTGATCGCGGCGGACATTTTTCTTGAGCCGTCAGATGGCGTTGAGTTTGGTGAGGCGGTTTATCCCAAGGCGCACCTTCGCGAGGTGCCACATCTTGGCAAGCTAAGCGAGTTCGAAGGGAAGATCACGATTCGCATTCCGGGGGAGGTCGATGCAGAACGCGGGGGCGATCCGGTACGGGTGGCCGGCGTTCTTCGGTATCAGGCGTGTACGTCCAAAGGTTCGTGCATGCCGCCGTCGGGCGTTTCATTTGACTGGACAAGTTCCGCGAAGGGCAGCGGAAATGCTGCACCGGTAACTGCTGAGAAGCTCGCTGCTGCGGTGGACGCGCCTTCTGTTCGGGAGACAGATGCGGGTCACGTTGGCGACTCCGATGCAGGGGCGCTGGACGCGATCCGCGAAGATGGCGCAGAGGCTGTTGCGAAGATTGAGCCAGCGGACGAGGCGTTGAACACGTCAGCGTCCACGAGTGACGACGATGGTTTGGAGGCATTTTTTAAGGGTCTTGGTCCTATTGGGCTTCTCTTTGCGTGCTTTCTCTACGGTTTGTTTATCAATGCAACGCCTTGCGTGCTGCCACTTCTGTCGATCAAGGTGTTGGGGTTCGTGCAGCAGGCGCACGAGTCGCGGGGACGGGCGGCGGCGCTGGGGCTTTCATTCGGTATCGGTGTTGTTGTGTTCTTTGTCTTGATTGGGTTGATCGCGGCGCAGGGAGATAAGACAAACGTTCTGCAGTTTCCTGTGGTCGTAATCGGGTTGGGTGGCGTGGTGATGGCACTCGCGCTGAGCATGCTCGGCGTTTTTACCTTGCAGGTTCCAACGGCCGCCACCTCGTTGGAAGGGAAGATCCAAACAGAGGGCTTGGTTGCGTCGTTTGGCAAAGGGGCGCTTGCGCCTGTGCTCGGTCTTGCGTGTACGGGTCCGATGCTCGCGGGCGCGTGGGCGTGGGCAACTCAACAGCCAGCGACCACCGCGATACTTGCCTTTCTTGCGACGGGGATTGGGATGGCTAGCCCTTACGTTCTTCTGGGCTTTAACCCGAAGTGGCTTAGTTTCTTGCCGCGACCGGGAAACTGGATGATTACGTTTGAGCGCGTGATGGGTTTCATGCTTCTGGGGATGGTTGTGTATTTAATACATCCGCTGACCGTTCAGATTGGAACGGCAGGACTGGAATGGACGTTGGTGTTCTACGTCGGTGTTGCGCTGGCGTGTTGGATTTTGGGAAAGGTTCAGATAACGATGCCCGCTGCGACGAGGTGGCGCTACCGAAGCGGGGCGGGGGTCACGGCGCTTCTTTTCGGATTTATGATCTACGGTGCGATTTTTCCGCTTGGTCCAGCGATCGAGCGTCAACGAATAATTCTTCGGTCCGGTGGGTCAGGGCTCAATACTAGTGCGAGCGGGATCGCGTGGCGTCCTTGGTCGCGGCAAGCGGTGGATGAAGTCGTTCGAGGGGGAAAGATTGCGTTTGTCGACTTCACGTCCGCTTATTGTACCCAATGCAAAGTCAACAAAAAGATCGCGATCGAGACCAAGGCGTTCGCGGACAAGCTACACGCGGTTGGGGCTGTCGCTTTTCGGGGGGACTTTTCCTTGAACGACGAGGACATAGCGGATGTTCTTGACGAGTTCAACAGTCCGGGTGTTCCCTTAAACCTGTTTTTCCCGGCCGGGAGGCCCGATGCTCCGATTCAGCTTCGTACGCAGCTTACAAAGTCATACCTCTTGGAAAAGCTCGACGAAGCGGTTCGCATCGGGAATCAAACGGCCTCCGCTTCTGGTACTTGATGCTTGACGTTGGGATTTTGCGGTCCTAGAGTCAAACGGATGGATTTTTTCGGACCGGAATCCGCTGTAATGCGCGATCGCTGATGCCCCGCCATTTTCTTGTCGTTGGCGTTGCGCCTTGACGAAGTGTCGATTGGCTGATTGAATCTCGGCCTTGCGGCACCGCTAGCTCAGTTGGCAGAGCAGCTGACTCTTAATCAGCGGGTCCGGGGTTCGAGTCCCTGGCGGTGCAATGACCTGCTCCCCAGCCGATGTGCCTGCCCGCAGATCGGGTTCTGACAGGGTGGTGATTCTAGTTGGCAATCGCTGTCGCTGGTTTTGCAGCGGCAGCTTGTTTTGCTAAAAGTGGGGAGTGGGCGTTTGGGTCTGATTTCAAGTCGTTCATTGGCCGTGGCGATCGCTGCGGTTGTTTCCACGTTCCCAGGGCTTTCTGCGCGCGGGGAGGTTCCGACGATGGCGCTTCGTGCGGTGGCGATCAATGATTCTCCGATCGAAGCGACCGGTCTTGTTTCTGTTTCTCCCGGGGATACGGTCGAGGTTGAGATTCATGTTTGGGGATGGGGGACGGAGATTCCCGACGGGATTGATAGCGTCAGTGCCGGTGTGCTGAACCGA
>JAJRUK010000404.1 GCA_024277835.1 Planctomycetota bacterium
GTCGTTTCGATCGATCTTGTTCGGTCTGTCGTTGCAATGAGCGGAACAAACATGGCGCGTTTGACGATCGGCGGGGCGATGTCGTGCGACGTCTCGCGTCCGTCTATGATCGCTCCGACGCGAAGTGAAACAAATCGACAGCGAGATGGATCGCATTTTCCTCGTTCAAAGACTGGTTCGGGGCCTGACCGCGGTTCGGCGAGCGATTCGCCGAGGACACTGCGCGGAGCTGTCATCGACTTTTGCAATGCCCGGGTGTCACGATACGGCGGGACTGCGGACGTGACGTTCGGTCGGACGGCGGACCGTTTGCTGGAGCTTGCGGAACCGGAGTACACATTCAAGGTGCGCAGCACCGGGACGCTTGCGGTCGGGCTGGTTCCGCTGGAGGTCAGCGTATTCGCGAACAAGCGAATGGTTCAAACGGTCCCGATGGTCGTTCAAGTCATGATGAATCGTAGCGTACTTGTAGCGCGGCGGACGATTAATCAGGGCGCGTCGATCGGGTCTGTTGACCTGGAGCGTGTCGAACTTTCGTTTAACCGCGCGGACGCCGTCGGGATGGCGGACGCGTCACAAGCGATCGGGCAGCGAGCACGGCGCGTGATTACGGCGGGGATGGCTATTCAATCGGACATGCTCGAACCGGTTCCGGTGGTTCGACGGGGACAGCTCGTGACACTCACATCCGTGTCGGGTTCGATTCACATTGTCACGACAGGAAAAGCGGGTGCGGACGGACTTGTTGGCGATCTCATTAAGGTTCGATCGGTCGAGGATCGCAAAGTTGAGTACGACGCGGTCGTGACGAGTCCAGGGCATGTACAGATAGGCGGCGGCAGCGCGGTTCCATATCGCGTTGCCCTTGGAGGGGGATCATAATGCGAAATATAGCGATCATGCTCAGTCTTTTGTTGTTCTTGAGTGCGTCGCCGACGGCACTTGCGCAGAAGTCGTCGCTCGGTGCAAAGCATCGAGCGGACGTCGCAAAGAACCCGCGCCCGAAGGCTCCTCGTGAACTGCGCGTGCGTAAACGCAATCTGGTCTACGAGCAGTACGGATGGACGGCTTCTCCTGCGGCGCCACCTCGTACATTTAAGCCAGGCGACTTGATCACCGTAATCGTTCGCGAGCAGCGAACCTACGAAGCGGACGCGGACCTGCAAACGCGCAAGCAACTTACGCTCAAAAGCGAGCTTGAAGCTTTCATTCGACCGATCGATCGAGGGTTGGGAGCTGCGACCTTTCGCCGTGGCAAGCCCAACATCGACTATAAGTTGAATCAGCAGCTTCGAAACCAGGGCGAATTGAATCGCGAAGACCGCCTGACATTTCGTCTGACCGGTCGACTTCTCGACGTGAAGCCCAACGGGCAGCTTGTTGTCGAGGGCCGAGCACGTGTCATTCACGACGAAGAAGTAAGCGACATCACGATCACGGGCATCTGCCGAAAAGAAGACGTTACGCCAGACAACACCGTACTAAGTACGCAGCTCGCGGAGAAGGTCGTCAAGGTTGATAACAATGGTGCGCTCCGCGCCACGTCGTCGCGCGGGTGGTTCCACAAAATTTCTGATCTGATCTCGCCGTATTAGAAATGGATATCATGCGAACGCTCTTAACAACGCTATGTTTCCTTGCCACGTGTTCCGTTGTGCATGGGCAGCTTCCAACGGCGCGCGTCGGCGATCTGACCCACCTGCAGGGGCAGGGGCGTAACGTGATTGTTGGTCACGGACTCGTGACGGGTCTCAACGGGACAGGTGACGGTAGTCAGTACATTCCGACGATGCGCCAGCTTGCCGAGTTGATGCGTCGTTTTGGCGTGCAAGTCGATTCGATCGAAGACGTCGAAGCGAGTAAGAACACCGCGGTGGTGATGCTTGAGGCGACCATCCCTGACCACGGGGTGCGCGAGGGCGAGCTTCTCGATGTTCAAGTCACTGCGGTGGCTGCAAAAAGTCTGGTGGGCGGTCGTTTGATCGCGACGCCGCTCATCTATCACGATCGTAACGTGCAGGGACTCTTCGCGTTCGCGTCGGGGCGGATCATCGTCGAGGGCGATACGGTGACGGCGGGGTTCATTCGCGACGGGGCGCGGCTTGAGCGAGATGTGTTTATTAACGTCGTCGCGACCGGCGATAAGTTGCGATCGGTCGGGATCATGAGTCCATTTGTGAATGAGAAAGAGACATACATCACGCTTGTCATTGACGACGCGCATGCTGGCTGGTCGATGGCGACGGCGATTGCGCAGGCGGTTGATAAGGAACTCAGCATCTCAGCCGATGCAGACCGCGTAGCCCTTGCAATTGATGGAAAGAATGTGGTCGTGCTCTTGCCTGCGCATCAGCGCGGTGACCCCGCATCGTGGATTCGCGATGTCGAGCGAACACCGATTCTCATGGAGTCCGGCGAGGCGCGCGTTACGATCAATCGGAGGGCGGGGACGATTGTCGTGACGGGCGAGACGCGCATTTCCCCGGTGATCGTCTCGCAGATGGGTTTGACGTTGACGGTGGCGGCGAGCAATCAGCAGGGCATCGGTCGACCCGTTGTCGAGGAGCAGAATTTCATCGCAGTTGATACGGAGCGCAACCGCGAGGCGAATGTGCGCGATCTACTCGAGGCGCTGAACCGGTTGAAGGTTCCGTTTTTGGATCGCGTATCGATTTTGGAAGAGATTCATCGTGCAGGGAAACTCCACGCACGTTTGATGTACGAGGGCTAATGATGCAGGGTGTTTCTGAATTACGATCGGTGTCGCCGGCGAAGCCACGTGTTGAGCCTGCCCCAAGGAACAAGCAGCTCGACGAGGCAACGCGTACGCTTGTCGGGTCGGTGTTCTACGGGGCGCTTTTGAAAACGATGCGCGACAGCGAGATGAAGGGCGAGATCGGCCACGGCGGACGCGGCGAGGAAGTGTTCGGCGCGCAACTCGACGCGATGCTCGCGGAGCGGGCGGGCAAAGCAACCAAGGGCGGACTGGCCGACGTGATTTACAAGTCCCTTGAGAAACAGCAAGGATTACGGGACGCGGCGAAGCTTTCCTCAGCGACAGGTGGTTTGATATGAAGCGGGTGATACGTCAGAAACCGGCGAAAAGTGGGACGCGAGTCCGCGACCTGGTGCGGCTGTTGGATCAGATGGCATCGTTGTATGGGCAGATGTTTACATTCATCGACGAGAAGCTGGCGGCGATGCGGCGGTCGGATGATGTCGCGATGACAAGCGCTAGCGGGAAAGAGCAGTTGCTGGCGGATCGACTCGCAGAGCGCGAGGGGTTGCGAAAGCAGTTAATGGATGCGGTCGGCGAAGAAATAGGTCTGGCGAGTAAGTCGGGGCGTCGGTTGACGGTGTCGCAGCTTGCGAACCGGTTGACCGGTGCAGACAAGGCGGCGCTGCTTGCATCAGCCGACCGTCTGCGACAACAAGTTGCGAAAGTATCCCAGGCGAATCGCGTCGCGGGCGTTGTGGCTCGCGAAGTGGTGAACCATCTTCGATGGATTTTCGCCGCGGTTCGCCCCGGTGATGAAAAACCGACCGGGTATTCGAAATCGGGTGTGGTGATGTCGCAATCGGCGGGGCCGATGTTTGACGCGGTTGGCTGATTGCGAAAGCGAGTGATGAACCAATGGGTTTGATGAACTCAGCATTACAGATCGGGCGAAGCGCTCTTCTGACGTATCAGGGAGCGTTGCAGACCGTTGGTAGCAATATCAGCAGTGCAGCTGCGCCTGATTATACGCGATTGAATCCGATGCTCGGTCCGATTCAGGGCGGGCTGTCGGGTACGGACCTTGAGCCAGGTGCGGGTGTCGCAATCACCGAGATCAAGCGGATGATTGACGACGCGCTTGAAGGGCGACTGCGATTGGCGATTGGCGGACAGACGGAGAGTGATGCGCGACAGGTCTCACTGGCGCAGCTAGAGACGCTGTTTGACGACGTGAGCGGTGCGGGGGTTGGCAGTCGTTTGACCGACTTCTTCGGCCTCTTTGAAGAGTTGCAGAACTCGCCGGAGGACCTTGCAACCCGCGATTTGACGCTTTCGGGCGGAGTGCTCTTGGCACAATCGCTGCAAGACCTTCGCGGGCAGTTACTTGGCTTCGGTCAGGCGATCGATTCGCAGATATCTGATTTGGTCGCGTCTGCCAACGAGCTTGCTCGGCAGATTGGTGTTCTCAATCAGGAAATCACCACAGGCGAAGCGGGCAGGCGAAGCGAAGCCACCGCCCTGCGTGATCAGCGCGATGCGCTTCTTCGTGACCTTAGCGAAATCTTTGATGTGACCGTTCGCGAAGAACCCGATGGGGATGTGAACGTCTATATCGGTAGCGAAGCGCTCGTTCAAGGGGCGACGGTCCGCGAGTTGAAAGCGGTCCAGGATGTTGATGGCGAATTCATTCGGACGACGGCAAGGTTCGCGGATACGAATCAGCAGGTGCAGGTCAATGGCGGGCGGATGGCGGGTCTGATCGCGGCGCGCGACCTGGATGCGTACGGTCGAACGGACGAAATCGACACGCTAGCAACAGCCATCATCGCCGACGTGAATCGAATTCACGCGGACGGTCAGGGGCTGGAGGGCTTCACGTCGGTCACGGGTAGCTACGACGTTCTCGCAACAGACGCAGCCCTTGATAGCTCAGCCGCGGGTCTTGCGTTTCCGCCGCAAAGCGGGAGCTTTTTCATCACGGTGGCGGACGACGCGACGGGCACGCCGGTCTCGTATCGAATTAATGTCACGCTTGATGGAACGGCGGACGACACGACGCTGGAATCGCTTGTAGAGGATATCAATACAAACGTTTCGGGCGCTACGGCTTCGATTACGGGCGACAATCGATTGCAGATCGTCGGTGATACCGGGTTTTCGTTTACGTTTGGTTACGACGGGCAGCAGGCGCGAAGTGATACGTCGGGCGTGCTGGCTGCTCTTGGTGTAAACAACTTTTTTCAAGGCAAAGACGCGAGCAGCATAGCGGTTTCGGAAACGCTTGTTGCGAATCCTGAACTACTCGCGGCTGCTTCGGTGTTTGTCTCCGGTGATGGTGCGAACGCGGCGAGTATCGCGGCACTCAATGCCGCAAGCAGCGAGTCGCTTCGCGGTGGCACATCGATTCAAGACTATTTTAACAGTCTTTCGGGTCGGGTCGCGGTCGATGGCTCGGCAGCGAATGCGAACATGGATGCCGCGTCGTCGGTGCTCTCGGCGCTTCAGGCGCAGAAGGAAAGCGTCAGCGGTGTAAACCTTGATGAAGAGGCTGTCTCGCTTCTGAAGTTTCAGCGAGCGTTCCAGGGCGTGACGCGGTATGTGTCGGTGGTGGATGAGTTGCTGGGCGAGCTAATCGCCCTGGTTCGGTAATGATGATGGAATATCTAGATAATTCAATGCGAGAGGAGTTTGGGCGATGGCAATAAGTCCGGTCAACGTATCTCGTATCAGTCAGAACTTGCAGACCAATAGCGTGATCGAATCGCTGCGAGGGACGCAGCGTGATCTGTTTCGCGTACAGGCGCAGATCGCCTCGGGGCGGTCGTTTCTAGCGCCCAGCGATGATCCGGTGCGGGCTGCACGCGTGCTCGACCTGACGCAATCGCTACGCCGCCAGCAGCAGTTCGTTTCAAATGTGCAGCAAGGCGACTCGAATCTGGCAGCCGCGGATTCGTCGATGTCGGAGATTAGCGGGCTATTGATTGAGGCGTCGGTTCTTGCTAGTTCGATGGTGAGTAATCTGACAAGCGAAGCGGAACGCGAGGCGACGGCAGAAGTTGTTGCTTCGATTCGCAACCAGTTGAAGATCGTCGGGAATCGCGAGTTCAACGGTCGATTCATCTTCGGCGGTCGCAACGTAACGGATCAGCCATTCGTCGATGCTTTGGGCGGGGTTGCGTACGTCGGTGATCTCGGCGAAATGTTTACACGGATTAGCGAAAATTTGTTCGCCGCAGTGAACGTTCCGGGAAGTCGTGCGTTTGATGCGCTATCGGATCAAATCGCCAGCGGTGTTGATCTGACGCCTGTGCTAACCGGTGATGTGCGACTCGAAGATATCTCCGGGGCGGTCGGCGGGGCGATCTCAACGGGCGTCCTGGTACTCAACGAGTCTAGCGGTGCAGGTGTTTTCAAGGCTGATCTATCAAAGGCAGACACCATCGGCGACGTGGCGGATGCGATCACCGCGGCAGCGACAGCCGCGGGTTCGACCCTGACCGCCGAAGTGACCGACACAGGGCTGACGATCACGCCGGGTTCGAGTGATGTGACGGTTACCGATCAGAGCAACGGAACGGTTGCCTCAGACCTCGGGATTCTCACGAAAGACGCAACGAGCGCCGCCATCGCGGGTCTTGCACTCACGCCACGCATTACGCGTCTCACGGCAGTCGATGCGCTCAAGAACGGTGCAGGAATCGATCTCGATAACGGATTCATTATCACCAACGGTGCTGATCCGGTGACGGTTGACATCAGCGATGCCAAGACCGTGCAGGACATTATCAACGCGATCAACAACTCGGGTACGTTCGTGATGGCGCGTGTCAGCGATGACGGTACGCGCATCGACGTGTTCAATACGGTGTCGGGGACGTCTCTGACAATCGGAGAAAACGACGGGACGACCGCGACAGACCTTGGCATTCGCACCTTCGACACAGCCACGCCGCTTTCAAGTTTGAACTTCGGCGATGGTGTGACGACGCGCGACGGGTTGATGGACCTGCAAGTTGTTGCCAAGGACGGCACCACGGTGGACGTCAACCTCGACGGTGCCGTGACGGTTGGAGACGTACTCACCAAGATCAACGAGGCCGCGACGGATGCGGGCGTCGGCGTGAAGGCGTCCTTCGCGACCGTGGGTAACGGAATCATCATTGAAGATTCGACGGGCGGTGCCGGGGATTTGTCGGTGAATTTCGCCGACACGTCCGAGGCTGCGATCGATCTGGGTATTTTCTCGCAAACGACGGGTACGGATACGACGCTCGTGGGCGGCGACGTGAACCCGACGCGGACAGATGGGATCATCGGCGCGCTCATCGACCTCGAAGCCGCGCTTCGAAACGATGATACGCAAGGAATAACCAAGGCCGGTGCTCGCCTGGAGGAGCTTCGTGCGGAAATCATTCGCGTTCGCGGCGTCATTGGCGCGCGGTCGCGGGCGATGGAGTCCAAGCGCATACAGTTGCAGGATGCGTCCTCAACGGCGGAAATTTTCCTATCAGAAGTACAGGACTTGGACTTCGCGGAAGCGATCACCCGGATGCAGGCGACGTTGACGCAGTCGCAGGCGACGATGCGGACGACGCCTCTGATCATGAACCTGTCGCTCATGGATTTCCTTCGATAGGTCAATAGCACAAACGACTCCGCGCCGCTTCATCGAAAAAGCGCGGTCAAGCGATAGATAAGCTCGAGCAGGAAGTGGGAGAAGTGACATCGTCAGGTGCGTACACGTCTGGCGGTATTGGTTGAGCGCGTGCTCGTTGTAGCGATGCAGTGAGCGCGCAGGAAATGAGACTGCTCGGCGTGGAAATGCCGAGGCGTAGCCGGAGTGCTGCGTGCGTATGAGTGTTGCTTTTCAAAGCGATCAGTGTTTGGTCGCGGTGCGCTCATGAGGTTGCCAGTCCGGATCGGTAAAAAGGGAGACTTGCGATGCTGATCCAAACGTCACGTTTTGGGCAGTTGGAGGTCAATCCAGAACGTTTGATTGTCTTCGGCGAGGGAATCCTCGGATTCCCCGAGCAAGATCGTTATGCACTTATCCAAACGGGTGAGGGCAGCGCGTTCTATTGGTTACAGGCGGTCAATCGTGCGGACCTGGCGTTCGTCGTTTGCGACCCGAGGCTCTTCGTCGTTGATTTTCAAGTTCCGGTGAAGCTGGAGGAGCTTGAGGGCATTGGCCTCACGCAACCGGAAGAAGCTCAGGTATTTGTGATCGTGAACAAAGTCGACGGGATGCTCACCGGTAACTTGCAGGGGCCATTGGTGGTCAATGTGGAGAACCGACAGGCTCGTCAACTCGTTCTAAGCGACAAAAAATATTCGACTCGGCATCCGCTGATGCGTGTTCCAGAGCCGGTAGCGATGGGAAAAACAGCCTAACGCCCGGAGATTTCCAGGAATACAGCGTAAGGATTACAATGTTTGGACTGTTCGCGCTGCTACAGGCAGGACCGTTGCGGTCGTACGCACCCCGCTCCGGTCGATGGTCGAAGGCGTCAACGCGCTTGGTCTGGTTCGCTAGGCCGGCAGGTTGTTCGCAGCTTCGATCCGTGCGCGAAAAGGCAGTCACAAACCGCATCGGCGATACAAGGAAGGAGCCGAGTTATGTTGGTGCTATCGAGGCAACGCGATGAAACGATCATGATTGGTGACGACGTAGAGATTACCGTCGTCGACATTCGCGGTGACAAAGTCCGCTTGGGGATTTCTGCGCCGCGTTCGATTCAGGTTCATCGAAAAGAAGTGTACGACGCCATCAAACGCGAAAATGAGAACGCGGCAAACCTCAAGCCAACCGACGTCACGGACGTCATGGAGGCTGATACAAAACCGGGCAAGCCGAACGATTCCGATGTTCCGCGTGATAGTGTTGTGGACAAGAGTTCCACAAAGGGAAAAAAACCTTAACGGAAGAAACAAAACGGGTAGTACGACGCTCGTGCTACCGTGACATGACCTGGCGTTTATGGAAAACGTCGAGGTAGTCAAGGAGGATTACTCATGTCGAGAATCAATAGTAATGTCCCGTCGCTGATCGCTCAGCGATACCTGGGAGGCGCGCAAATATCGCTGAACCGTTCTCTGGAACGGCTCTCTAGCGGTCTGAAAATCAATCGTGGTGCGGACAACCCCGCGGGTCTGATCGTTTCCGAGCGGTTGCGATCGGAAATCGGCGTTGTTAAACAAGCGATCGATAACTCAGCACGGGCGATCAATGTGATTGCCACAACCGAAGGTGCGCTGGACGAAGTGTCCACGCTCCTGACCGATATTCAATCGCTCTTGGTTGAAGCGGCGAACAGCGGCGCATTTTCCGATGAGGAAATCGCTGCCAACCAATTGCAGATCGATAATTCGATCGAATCGATCACGCGAATCGCCAATACCACGACGTTCGCAGGTCGAAAACTGATCAACGGCGAGCTGGACTATGTCACCAGCGGGATCACCGCAACGCAGCTCGCGACCGTCAATGTCCTGGGTGCGAAATTCGGCTCGGCGGCGTTCGTGCCGGTCGATGTTCGCGTTTCGACCTCAGCCCAGCAAGCGCAACTGGCATTTTCAAGTGCTCAGCTAACCGGTAGCGGTGCGACGCTCGACATACGTGGCCCTGACGGGATCATTACGTTGAGCTTCCCCGCGAGTGCGACGACCGTTGAAATGGCGGCTGCCATTAATAAGCAGACCGACGACACGGGTGTTGTTGCAACTGTAAGTGGTACAGATGGAAGCGACGGCATACGATTCGCCAGTAAGGATTACGGAAGCGACGCGTTTGTCAGTGTTACGCCGCTCAATGCGAACAACTCATTCTCCGTCACGGATCGTGCCGGGGCAACCGTCGCGCGAACCAAGGGACGCGACGCGGTTGCGTCTGTCAACGGCATCTCGGCGACCGCCAACGGGTTGAAGCTGTCGTTCAGCTCGACGCTCTTGAAGCTAGAGGTGGAGTTAGCGGAAAGTTATGGAAACGGAACGCTTTCGCTCGGAACGTCGAGCTTCGCCGTGACCGAAGGCGGGGCGCTCTTCCAACTTGGACCGCAGGTAAGCACCAATCTTCAGGAAAACATCGGCGTCAAGAGCATGCAGGCGAACAAGCTTGGTAATGCGCTTGTCGGTTTCCTTTCCGATCTTAAAAGCGGTCAGAGCAAGGAGCTTCGAAGCGGGAAATTCCAGGACGGCTCCAAGATCGTTCAGGAAGTCATAACGCAGGTGGCCGTCCTTCGTGGTCGACTCGGAGCGTTCGAAAAGAACACGCTACAGACGAATATCAGGCAGCTTCAGATTACGACTGAAAACCTGACGTCGTCGCAATCGGTGATCCGCGATACGGACTTCGCGGTCGAGACCTCCGAGCTAACGCGAGCGCAGATCCTTGTGCAGGCGGGCAATAGCGTTCTTACGATCGCCAACGCCCAATCGCAGAACGTCTTGACGCTGCTGGGTGGTTAAGCAATCGCTGGCGTAACGCTGCTTGAAAAAGTGTGAACAATCGTGGCCGGGTAGTGCGGAGGTTATTCTCGCATCGCCCGGCCACGCTTTTTTTGCGATGTGAGGGTCTCGCTACTTGTTCCGCGCCGCAGCCCTTCGGCGAAGCTCGGCGTTGATGAAGTCTTGAATGTCACCGTCGAGCACCCCCTGCGTGTCGGACGTAAGTTCGCCGGTCCGCGCGTCCTTGACGCGCTGCTCGGGGTAGAGGAAGTAACTTCGGATCGAGTTACCCCACCCAATCTGTCCTTTTTCGCTGTAGACCTTCGCAAGCTCGCTGTCGCGCTTTGCTTGTTCCATCTGGTAAATGCGCGCCGTCAACATCTTCCGTGCGGTCGCGCGATTCTTGTGTTGAGAGCGTTCGTTTTGACATTGGGCGACAATGTTCGTGGCCAGATGCGTCAGTCGGACGGCGGACGAAGTCTTGTTGACGTGTTGACCGCCCTTGCCGCCAGCGCGATACGTATCCTCGCGAACTTCTTTATCCCAGTCGATATCAATGTCGATGTCGTCAACTTCCGGTTGCACATCGACCGATGCAAAGCTCGTCTCGCGCTTCCCCTGCGCGCTAAACGGAGAGATCCGCACAAGACGATGCACCCCAAGCTCGCACGAGAGATACCCATAGGCGTAAGGCGCTTTGACGTGCAAACTGCACGATTGAATCCCCGCCTCCTCGCCATCGCGCAAAGAAAGCTCCTCGACGGAGAAGTTGCGACGTTCAAAATATCGCAAGTAAAGGCGAAGCAACATCTGCGCCCAGTCGCACGCATCCGCGCCACCGGTGCCCGCCTGAATATTGAAATAGCAATTGCTCGCGTCTTTCGGGCCAGAGAGCAGTGCGAGGAGTTCAACGCGATCGACCTCGGTCGCAAGGCTTTGCACGCCTTCCTCAAGCTCCGACTGAATCAGCGGATCATCCCCTTCGGCGAGAAGCTCAACCATCGCAGCCAGGTCTTCGCTCATCGCGGTGACTTCGTGCACCGGGTCCACCATCGCCTTGATCGACTTGAGCTTGGCGACCGTCTGCTGGGCAGCCTCAGGCGCGTCCCAAAAATCAGGGGCCGCCATCACTTTTTCAACGGCTTGTAATGCTTCGAGTTTGGCTGGAAAGTCAAAGAGAGTCCCGGATAGCAATGATCCGGGCAGAAAGGTTGGCGAGAATCGTCTTTGGGTTTTGTTCGAGCATGTTCACTCCGAAAAATCATGACGCGTCTACGGGAAAATCCGCGAGACGCGCTCGATGATAACATCTTCGACGGGAAGCGAAACCTCGCCGCCAAGTAGTTCGCTTTCGGTTGTTTCCACAGCCGCGATCGCATCCACCACATTTGTCCCAGAGAAGACGCGTCCGAAGACCGTGAAGTCTTGGTCATCGAGAAAATCATTGCCCGTATCCATGTTAACAAAGAACTGTGTCGTCCCAGAGTTCGGATTGCCGCCAGAAAGGGCGAGTGCGACGGAATAGACTTCGCCGTTGGTGTTACCATTATCAGCCTCGGATTCAACCGGGTCTCGCGTCGCTTCGCGAGCGACGATTTCCCCACCGACTCGCTCGAACCCGCCCCCTTGAACAACGAACGGATCGCATTCGCCAGTCTCGGAATTGTCAATGCATGCAACCCGGTGAAAAAGCACGCCGTTGTAGAACCCGTCATCGACGAAGGCAAGGAAGTTCGCAACATGGGCGGGGGCAGCCCCTGCATCAAGACGGATTGTCATCGTGCCGAGTGTCGTTTCGATCAGTACGTCCGGGTTGAGATTGAAAACCGAAACGACCTCGAACTCCCGCGTCAGTTCTGAAGTCGTGTCGCGAGACGGGATCGATACCGTAAAACGCACACCAATCGTCTCACCGGTCGTTGCGATAAGCGTCGCATTCTCGCTGGTCGCGTTTTCGATCGTAGCCGTTCCGCGAGTCACGTCCCAGCGAACGGTCGTTCCCGCAACTTGATCGCCGATGGTGGCGGTCAGTGCGGCGGCGTCGTTAACGATGACAAGGTCGGGGGCGCTCGCTTCGATCGAGTCAGTGATGTCGATAACGGCAAAATCGGTGGCCGTCGCACCGCTCTGGTCGGTAACAAC
>JAJRUK010000405.1 GCA_024277835.1 Planctomycetota bacterium
CGGGAGATCAACACGGCGAGCCACTGCTTCGGATGCACCGCCGGAGCTGGCTCGTCGTGTAATGGTGCATTGGTGTCAGTCTCTATCGAATCGCAACCCAATCGCCATCCGAACACTCGGAGAACAAAAACACAAACGCGCGAGGTGAACGCATGACCCGTGACCCGACCGAAGTCTTCGTAACCGGCGCGACCGGGTTTCTCGGGCACTACCTGCTCGAGGAGCTTCTCGCAAACCCATTCGTCCGATGTCGCGTATTGTTACGTGCCCCCATCTTCGAGAGTTCAGCCCGCCTCGGCGAACTGTTGGCTGATCTCGGGTTGGACCTGACCGCGCTGATTGCGGAAGACCGCGTATCGCCCGTCGAGGGAAGGCTGCCGGACAACATCAGTCGAGCCGACATCGACGGCGTTGATCTGATTGTTCATGCCGCCGGCAACACGACGTTTCGTTCCAATGGGTCAGGCGAGCCCCTGCGAACAAACGTCGAAGGCACGCGAGCGATGCTGTCGCTCGCGTGCCTCTCCAATATCCCCCGCTTCGTCTACGTCAGCACCGCCTACGTCTGCGGCGAGCGCGTAGGCCACCTGCCCGAAAAGTTCTTTCACGAAAGCCCGCCTCTCCGAAACGACTACGAACGCTCCAAGTGGGAGGCGGAAACGCTTGTCTGGAACTGGGCGTGCGACTCGGGCATCGCGACGATCTGTAGGCCATCGATTCTCTTTGGCGACAGCAAGACCGGGCGAGCGACCGCGATGAAAGGTCTGTACGTCGTAGCGAAAGCGACCGAAATACTCGCTCGCGCCATGGACGCAAACAGCGAGACAAACCGACACGAAATCCCGCTAAGAATCCTTGGCCGAAGTGACGCGACCTGCAACGTCATCCCCGTCGATTGGGCGGCGCAGCAAATCGCCGAAATCGCCCTCGAACCCGCAACCGAATCATCCGTGCATCACGTCACCAACCCGGACGCACCGACACACGCGGAAGTCAAGTCCTGGTTGGAAGCGTATTTCGACATCGCTGGCGGTCAGTTCTCCGACGAAACCTGGCCACTCGCCGACGCAAACCATTACGAAGACCTTTTCTATTCCCTCGGGAATATCTGCCTCGACTACTTTCGAAACGGTTTGACCTTTGTGTCGCGATGTGCGGAGCGCATTCCCCCGGGGCAGCGTTTGATTGATCGCGCATCATTCATGCAATGCATGAAGTTCGCGCAGGCAAGCAACTGGTGTCGTACGCCAAGAGCAACGAACGATCTACGTCCGCCGTCCGGCGGGTTCGATCCCACGTGGTACTTCGAACGGTTCCTGCCGACGGCTGTTCCTCAATCGACCGTAGCGAAGGTCGAGGAACTGACCGCCGTCGTTCAGTACACCATCACCGGATCGATCGGAGGAAGTTGGGTCAGTCGTTTTGAGCGCGGACGATTGAAAGAAACCTACGCCGTTCCATGTGCGTTGACGCCCGAGTTCGAGTACCGCCTGTCATACGAAGACCTGGTCGATGTCGTCGCCTGCCGCAAGCCGCTTCAGGAAGTCTTCTTCCACGGCAGCGCCGAGATGTTTGGCAACGTGGAACGCGCACTGCAAATGGTCCCCATCATCGGCGAATTCCTCAAAGAGTTCCCCGTGGTCGGCGAAGGAAAACCGGAGGCAACTCGCAAGGGTGTCGCATGTTAACCGAAACGTCCATCATCGAAGAAACCGTTCGCATCAAAGGCCAAGGGCGAGTGCTTGATGGCAACCTCGCCTATCCTGCGGATCAAGCGATGTGTAGCGCCCTGATCGCCGGGCCTCATCCGTTTCTTGGCGGCGACAGACGTAACAACGTCGTACGCTCGCTATCAGAAGCGTTGTCGTCACAAGGCGCGGTCGCGCTTTCGTTTGACTATGGCGGTGTGGGTGCAAGCGAAGGCGGACCGTCGGATTGGCCTGCGGTCATGTCCACGTTCTGGAAGGACGGGACGTTCAAAGAGGAAGGCGACTGGGCAGATGACGCGGAGTCGGCGCTCGCCTCGTTGCGAACGTGGTCGGACCTGCCGCGAGTGCTTGTCGGGTACAGTTTCGGATGTTGGACGGTCACAAAAAACCTGTCCAAGTCGTGCGCCGAAGCGATCGTTCTAATTTCACCGAATCCCGAGAAACATTCCTTCGATGAACTCGCCACCTGTCGCGTGCCGTTACTTTTGATCCATAGTGACAATGATTTTACGTGTAGCGTCTCCGACATGACGGCGTGGTTCGACTCGATCCGTCAACCAAAGACGCGAGTTCAACTGCCGGCAAGCGAACATTTCTTTCGAGGCCATGAAAAGGAGTTAACCAACGTCGTCGTTGAATTTCTTTCGCAGCATGGCATGTTAGGAGGTGAGTAGCATGAAGACAACCGCTGACGAAGTCGGAGTCGAAGCGCGACTACGCGATGTTCTGGCGATCCATTTCGATCCCGCGTCCGGTGCGCCGTATTGGCTGCGTCGCGCGGAGCAACTTGGGTTCGATCCGCGCGCCGAAGTTGAGTCCGTCGCAGATCTTGCGCTGCTTGGCGTAATGGATCCGGGAGCGTTGGCCGCTTGTCGGCTCGAGGATTTGCTGCCCAGGCCGCTTCTTCATCGCAAAAACGAATTGATTGTCGCGCAGACCGGCGGCACGCTGGGACAACCCGCGTGGACCGCCTACGATCAGAGCGAGTTTCACGAAGCGTTCGTCGATCCTTTCGTCGTCGCCGCGAACCACGTCGGATTCCCGGCGGACGGTACGTGGCTTTACGTCGGACCATCCGGGCCACACATCATCGACCGAGCGGCCGACGCAATCGCTCGATCAACCGGTTCCATGACACCCTTCAGTATCGACTTTGATCCGCGCTGGGCGAAAAAGCTCGCTCCCGAAAGCTTCGCGTCCAAGCGCTACCTCCAGCACATCGTCGATCAAGCGCTTGCGATTCTGGACTCGCAGGAGATTACAATCCTGTTCTCCACACCGGTCGTGGTTCGAGCGCTCGCCGATACGATGCGAGCGGAACAGCGCGAAAACATTCTCGGCGTCCACTACGGCGGGATGGCCATCACGTCGGACGAAATGAAGGTGTTTCAAACGGAAGCGTTCCCCCGCGCGGTCCACCTGTCTGGGTACGGCAATACGCTTTTCGGTTGTTGCTTAGAGCTGGACGTCTCTGTCGGGCGAGAGCTGACCTACTACCCCCACGGAGACCGACTTCTGCTGGGTGTGTTCGATGAACAATCGGGTTGCCCGAATTACGGTCAGGCGAATGCGGAAGGGCCTTTGGTTTTTTCCAGGTTGGATGAAACGGTCTTGTTGTTAAACGTTCTTGAAAGAGACAAGATTAAACTATGCAATCCGCCGGCGGATGCGCCGGCGGGCTTTGAACGAATGGGCGTTGCGTCGCCGACACCACGCGCCGCGCATCGCAACGTTGCCTCGGTTTCACTCTATTAAAAAGGAAGAATTGATCTATGACACGACGCAATTGTAAATGGACTTACCGAGTTACGTCGCTCGGATTCGCAACCATGCTGTGGGTCACAGGTGGATGCGCTCCGACACAATTTGGACCGGCGATCGCGTACCGGGCAGAAAAAGCAGCCGTGACCAACGCCGCCGCCCGCCATACGTCGGCATCTCCGTTCTATCGATTCAACTCCGCCTTACTCAGCGACCTTGACGACGCGATCGTCTGCGCGGATGCACCATCGCAACACGAAAAGGCGACGGCGGTCCTGCAAAAGGCGAACGCGCTCGCGCTCGCGTCGAGCGTCAATGAGATCGATCGGATGCCCGTTGAAACACGAAAAGAACTGGCAGAGCTTGCCCAAATCAGCGACTCACAGTCAGCTCTGCGACAACACTATGAGCGGCTTGCCAGCGCCACGCTCGAACAAGACCTGCCAGAAATCGATGGGCTTAGCTCTTCTGGGTTGCAGGAAAAACTCGAAAGAATTCGCAAAGGCGTCGAGAAGCTTCCCGATGATCGAGGCCGACTGGTGCGAAAGGCCATGCTCTTCTGGGGGATCATCCCCACCGCAAAAGGTATCGCACGCGAGGAAGCCCATCTTCCCGGCAAGGCGCGGAATAAAGCACGGAAAAAGTTTGAACGTGTCGCGCTATGGCACCCATCCAAACCGAAACACGCGTCACTCCTTTCAAAATATGCGCCGATCATCGGTGTGGAGTGGGGCGACGCACGTCCTTACGACATCGTTTCAGATCGGATCGGCGCGGTCGAAGTCGAAGGATCACCGGGTGCGATCGATGTCCACATAGATACCGCCAACCCAACAGTCTATGCCTATACATCAAGCGCCAAAATTCACGGCAAAACCTATCAGCAGCTCAACTACGTGTGGTGGTTCCCGAATCGCCCCGCCTTCAGCAAAGACGACATCGGCGCGGGCAAAATCGACGGGGCGATGCTTCGGATCACACTCGACTCACGCGGGCATCCCGCGATCATCGAATCATCCCTCAACTGCGGTTGTGGCCACGATGTGTTCATCTCAGAAAAACTGGAGTCCGCGGCGTACAACATGTTCGGCGACCCGCTTCCCGGAAAGCGATTCTCCGTAGAAAAAGACTACCCCGGAAAGCACGACATTGTCGTCATCGACACGTTTGAACTGGAAACCGGTGTCACTCGCCCGCTGCTTCTTACCTCTTCGGGTTACCATGAAGTCATTCAGGTAAAATTCGACGCGCTCGCTGCGATGGCGTCTTTAGAAATTGCAGAAGATGCGTTATACCGACTGGCTGACTACGAGACGCTCGATGCACTGCCGCTTGGCGACGGTATTGCGAGTATGTTTGGCCCGGACGGTCTTGTCCACGGCGCAGGTCGCCCGGAAGGATTCCTGCTCGCACCGTCGGGCATTTTAAGCGCGGGTCAACCGAGAAAACGCGGGACGCAGCGAATCCGCTGGGATGATTATCTCCACGACGACCCGCGCCTGCTCGAAGAAACGCTCCGCCTTCCGCCGCTCGATTAGGTAAACCGCATGACGATGGAAACCACGATAGTCCTTGCCGCATGGGGTGCGATAACGAGCGTTTGGCTCGGGCTTCTCATCGCGCAGAGAAAAGCCAAACGTGACGGGCTGTTTCTCGAAGTGTCGGCGAAACGTAACAGCGAACAGTCGCAGCCAGATGATGCGCCAACGGTTTGCGTCGTCATCGCCGCGCGGAACGAGTCCCAGGGGATGGCGAGCTGCCTGAAAAATGTCTTGTCGCAGGACTATCCAAAGCTGTCGGTTCTAGTGATCGACGACCGCAGCGAGGATAATACATACGATATAGCGAAAGAGTTTGCTCAATCCGACCCTCGTGTGAGCGTGCAGCGCGTCGCGCATCTCCCGCCGAATTGGATGGGCAAGTCGCATGCGCTTTGGCAGGGAACACGAGAGATCCGCGCTGATTGGTTACTGTTCACGGACGTTGACTGCAAGTTGAAACCGCAAGCCGTCGCGCGAGCGATCGAGGAAGCCCGTACTCGAAACGTACAATTCCTCACCCTTTGGCCACATCAGACGGCGGGCGGTTTCTGGGAACATACCACGATCCCCCTGTGCGGCGGGATCATCGCCCTCTGGTTCGGTTCACAGCGTGTGAACGACCCCAACAGTTCATTAGCTTTTGCGAACGGACAGTTCCTCTTGATCGAGCGAGAGGCCTACGAAAATATCGGCGGACACAGAGCTGTGCGTTCCGCGATTATCGAAGACATTCCGCTCGCAGAACACGCCAAGCGGTCGGGCGTATCGTGCTGGGTTGCGTCCGGGCGCGATCTCGTCTCGGTCCGCATGTACGACAACTACAACACAATCGTAAACGGTTGGGCGAGAATTTACGTCGGGGCGCTGCGAAGCGGCACGAAAATCGCGCTGAGCATTCTCTGGTTGATGTTCGGTTCGCTTCTTCCATACGTCGTCGCTGTCTACCTCGCTATGACGTTCTATTGGGCGAACGCGACCGGCGAGACCGTCAGCAAAGAGTTCATTTTCTTCGCGGGCATGTGCGCCAATCATTTGACGCTAATGATGATCGCCAGCTACCGCTTTTGGGGAATGGGCGGGTGTCGCCGGATCGACCTGTTGTGGTATCCGCTTTCGGTGTGCGTTGTGATTCGCATTCTTGCACAATCGTGGTGGTGGCTGACGATCAGGCGAAGCATCCCGTGGCGAAACACGCGCTACTCGATCGACGGTCGCGGAAGAATCGTCGAGACGCCCGCACCGCCAGTCTCGCGAAGGTCGGCGTCGAGCGCAACGCGCTGATCGAAGACAAAACAATCGCCGTGATAATGCTCGCCGCCGCACTCTTCAAAATACTTGAGAATACCGCCGTCAAGCTGATACACATCCGAAAACCCGAGCCGCTCAAGCAGTGGCCCCGCCTTCTCGCAACGAATCCCGCCCGTGCAAAACGTAACGACAGGCCTCTTCTTCATTTCAGCGGGCAACTTGCCAATCGCGTCGAGAAAGTTACGAAAATGCTTCACACCAATCGGTATCGCGCCGTCGAACGTGCCGACGTCAAACTCGAAATCGTTGCGAACATCGAGAAGCGTCACCGGCTTACCGTCATCAAGCCACCGCTTCAATTCCGTCGCAGAGATGCGCCGCGACGTCTCAATTCGCGGGTCGATCCCGTCAACACCAAACGCAATGATCTCGCGCTTGATCTTCACGAACAACCGGTCGAATGGCTGACGACTGCTAAAGCTCTCCTTGACTTCAAGCTCAGATAGGGCAGGCCCGCGGCGAAGCTCGGATAGAAACGCGTCGATCGCAACGCGCGCACCCGCTAGGAAAAGATTGATCCCTTCATGACTGAGCAGAATGGTACCCTTCAGCGAAAGTCGCTCGCAAAGGGCGAGCAAATCCGCGCGGCGACTCTCAAGACCGTCCAAGGTGACAAACTTGTAAGCGGCGATATTGACGACAGAATCGACAGTATTTCTCATCGGCGGTAGACCCCTCGGACATCATAGCGTGACTCTCAATGGCAATTCTCGACGCTCAACGCTAATCCCGCAAGTACTTTTTCGCCTGCAAGAGGGCGTTTTCCATCGCGGAGGCGTCGTTTACGTTCATCAGAGATCGCAAGTCATCCCCATCGCCAAGCGTCTTTGCCTCAATCTCCGCTGCGTCACACGTCGCCGTGAACGTTCGAATGCGGCGTTCCCCGTCATTGAGAAGCGTCTTCACCAGCGATAGAACGCTCACGCGATAGATGGCAAGAAGCGGATACGTTCGCCCTTCATGAACCGGCACAACGCCGGGATGATCGTCCAGTTTGTCAGTTAGCGCACGAAGAAAGCTAGCGGATACAAGCGGATGATCGCACGAAACGACAAGGGCAGCGTCGCAGGCCCCCTCAATAGCGGAAAGACCTGCTTCAATCCCGGCGAGCGGACCCGCGTCGGCAATGCGATCATGAACAACTTCGCAGCCATCCGGAAGCGGTGGTAGCGATTGATCCTCTTGCGAAACCACGACGGTTTTCATAGCAACCGATGTGACAACGCGCGTCACCCGCACAAGCATCGGCTCACCACAAAAGTCGAGCCACGCCTTGGACGAACCCATCCGCCGACTCGCGCCTCCGCAAAGGACTATCCCGCCAACAATCATTTTTCGTCCGCCTGCACAAAAAAACCGCCGGCCATGGAGGATGCAGGTCGTGCATCACCCCGGACCGGCGGTTGTTGTTTAGAATCGGTTCGCTCGAAAGCTAAACGCTCGCGAGCGACCTCTTACGCGCCGTCGCTGGCTTTCGAATCGATGGCTTCACCACGTTCCGAGGCCGCGACTTCGTCTTGCTCTTCGCCGTCGCTCGCGTCGCCTTTTTCTTACTCGTCCCGGTTCGCTTCGAGGACTTGCCCTTCGATGCGGAGGGTCGTCGTTTCGACGTCGCCTTGGCTTGCTTCGTCTTGCCGCCACCCGACGACTTCGACTTTCCGCGACCGCCGGTCCTGCCCTGAACGATCGAAGCCTGAGCAGCCGCAAGCCTTGCAACCGGAACACGAAGCGGACTACACGAAACATAATCGAGTCCCACCTCGTTGCAGAAAAAGACCGACTTCGGATCCCCGCCATGCTCACCGCAAATGCCAAGCTTGAGACTCAACTTCTCGTCGCGTCCGTCTTCACAGGCCATGGTTACGAGCTTGCCAACACCGTCAACATCAAGCGACTGGAACGGATCGTCGTCGAAAATGCCCGCCTTGTCTTCGTCAACATAGTCCGGCAAGAACCGCCCCGCGTCGTCGCGAGAGAGGGCCATCGTAAACTGCGTCAGGTCGTTCGTACCAAAACTAAAGAAGTCAGAAACCTCCGCAATCGGGCCCGCCAGAAGAGCCGCTCGAGGCGTTTCGATCATCGTCCCAACGAGGTACTTCAACTTAACGCGGTTCTCCTTGATCATCGCGTCGGCGATCTCTCGCGTCTGATCAACCAAGATAGCAAGCTCCTTCGGGTCAATCGAAAGCGGGATCATAATCTCCGGAAAGACTTTGATACCGTCTTTGACGCAGCGAATGGCAGCCGTGATGATCGCCGTCACCTGCATCTCAAGAATTTCGGGGTAAGCGATCGACAACCGACACCCGCGATGACCCAGCATCGGGTTCGTCTCATGCAATTGCGTAACGCGGCGCATCACGTCTTCAACCGTAACGCTCTTACCGTCCGAACGAAGCTGATCGACAAGATCCTGTACCGCACTCGGATTGTCAGCCCCCGGCAAAAACTCATGCAGCGGCGGATCAAGCAAGCGAACCGTCACGGGCTTACCATTCATCGCCCGGAAGATGCCCTCAAAATCGCTCGTTTGATAGGGGAGTAGCTTATCGAGCGCCTCCCGACGCGACGTCTCGTCTTCGGCGATAATCATCTCGCGCATCGAGCGAAGTCGCTCGGGCTGCTTCGGCTCAAAGAACATGTGCTCCGTGCGACAAAGTCCAATACCCTCCGCCCCAAGCTCAACCGCCCGTTGAGCGTCAGCCGGCGTATCCGCATTGGTCCGAACGCTAAGTCGCCGCTCCGCGTCGCACCAGTTCATCAGCGTCTCGTACTCCGCCGGCGCTTCCGGACGAACAAGGTCGGTCGCGCCCTCAAAGACGCGACCGGTCCCGCCATCCAGCGTAATCGTATCGCCTTCGCGAACGACATGCTCGCCAACGCGCATCTGCTTCGTGTTGTAATCAATCGAAAGCGAATCGCATCCCACGATGCAGCACTTACCCCACCCGCGAGCAACCACAGCCGCGTGCGAAGTCTTCCCGCCCGTCGCGGTAAGAATCCCAACCGCGACATGCATCCCGCCAACATCCTCCGGCGAAGTCTCCTTGCGAACGAGCAAGACCTCCACGCCCTCAGCGGCTCGCTCCTCAGCCCGCTCCGCCGAAAAAGCAACTTCACCGCAAGCCGCCCCGGGAACAGCGCCGATCCCTTCGGTAATCAACCGGGCGTTCAGCTCAGTCGTCGTGATACTCGGATCGAGAACAGGGTAAAACAATCGCTCAATGTCCGCCGCCTGAATCCGCTTGATCGCGTCTTGTTTCGTGATGATCGGTTTCGCGATGGCGGTCGCGTATTTCTTGGGCAAAAACTTCTTGCGAACAAGCCTGTTCGCGGTGGCAGTTGTCATGAGCTTCTTGGTCGCCTGATCGACGGCAATCTTAAACGCCGCCTGCGGCGATCGTTTCCCCGTTCGACATTGCAGCATGTAGAGCTTGCCACGCTCGAACGTAAACTCAAGATCCTGCATTTCCTTGTAATGAACTTCAAGAATCGCACGAACCGCTTCAAGTTGATCGTAA
>JAJRUK010000406.1 GCA_024277835.1 Planctomycetota bacterium
AGCGTCTACCGCACGCTTCGCCTACGAGGACTGAACCCAACCGAAACCATCGCCAACGCACTCAAAACATACCTCAACACAGGCAAATTACCGCCGCTACCAGACTGATTCGTTGCAGGTGGCTGAAGAGTTACGAAGAAAAAATGAAGACTGGTGGAGAGGATTTCTATTCGACTTGGTCGTTCGCTCTACTCGCATGTGGCGAAGTGTTTTTCGACTTTGTCGCAGATGAGGTGATACGCTAACAGATGCGCTTCCTGGACTCGGTCGCTGTCGGTGTGGTCGGCGCGAAAGACGATGTCTGATGCGTTTGCGAGTGGGTCGCCGCTTTTTCCAGTGAATCCGATGACGGAGGCCCCGATTTTTCTTGCGGTTTCCACCGCGCGGAGGACGTTGGGCGATGTACCCGAGACGCTGAGCGCCCAGAGAATATCGCCGGACGTTACTAGCGCCTCAACCTGCCTGGCGAACACGTATTCGTATTCCCAGTCGTTCGAGATGGCGGTCAGCGTGGAGGTGTCTGTCGTTAGCGCGACCGCGGGGAGTGCTTTTCGCTTGACCTTGAACCGCCCTATCAGCTCGGCGGCGATGTGCTGGGCGTCGGCCGCGCTTCCGCCGTTACCTACCAGATAGAGTCGACCGCCAGTGTTGAAGCACGCGATCAACCGGTCAGCCATTGCTTCGAGCGCGGGAATCTGTTCGACGGCTTGTTGAACAACTTTGATGTGCTGGTCGAACTGGTCTTTCATTGCATTTCTCAATCGCTCTTAGTGTTGCGAATTCGTTCGATGACGGAGGTGGTGCTTCGTCCTTTGACGAGCGGGATCAGCACGACCTTGCCGCCATTTTTCTTCACGAAGTCGCCGCCGACGATGCCCTTTTGTGCCCAGTCTTCACCTTTGGCCAAGACGTCCGGCTTGATGGATCGGATGAGATTTTCGGGCGTGTCTTCCTCAAACCCCACAACGTAGTCGATGCACTCTATCGCCGAGAGGACGGCTGCCCTGTCTTCAAAGGGGTTGATCGGACGATCGTCGCCTTTTCCCAGTCGGCGAATCGAGGCGTCGGCGTTGAGTCCGACAACCAGGAGGGAAGCTTCGCGGCGACAGCGCTTCAGAAAATCAACGTGGCCTGCGTGGAGAATGTCGAAGCATCCGTTCGTGAACGCGACGGACTCGCCGCGGTCGCGCCGAAGCGTTAACTCAGCGATCAGCTCGTCACAACTACAGAGTTTTCCGTTTTCTGATCGTTCGGAGAGGCGAAGGTCGGCGAGGACTTCGTCGGCCTTGATCGGTACACAGCCGAATTTTTCGACTTCAAGACCGCCGGAGACGTTGGCGAGTCTTGCGGCGTCGCGCAACTCCGCACCGGCAGCGATGGCGGCGGCGAGCATGGATAAGACCGCGTCGCCTGCGCCGGTGTTGTCGTAGACGCTTCTTGGAATAGTGGGGACGTGCTCCGATTCGCCGCGTGCGACGACGATTGCACCATCCCGGTCGAGCGTCACCACGGCGCTATCGATTCCGCTTTCTTTGAGCACTCGCATCGCGGCAGTCGCGGCGGCATCCGTGTCGTTGCATCTTGTGCCGGAGGCGATGGAAAGCTCTTCTCTGTTGGGCGTAACAACCGTCGCGCCGCGATAGCGGTCGTAGCTAGTGAGCCTTGCGGGATCAACGAGAACCGGCGTCTTCGTCTTACTTGCCTCGGCGACAATCGCTTCGACCAGCGCCCGCGAGATGACGCCTTTGTCGTAATCCTCGATACAGATCGCATCCGCCGTTGCGACTGCGCTGACGGCGAACTTTGCGAGATCCGTCGCGATCGCGCCTGACAAAGGGGAGCGATCTTCTTCGTCAACGCGAAGGAGTTGTTGACGGTGTCTGTGTTGAGCGAGACCGACGAGTCGTGTCTTTGTGGTGGTGGGCCGAGAGTCGTCGGCGATCACCCCGCCGGTATCGCATCCGAGTTCGCTTAACATGGTACGAAGCGTACGACCGTGCAAGTCTTCCCCGACAACACCGCAGCAGGTCACGCTGCAACCGAGCGCACGAAGGCAGGCTGCGACGTTTGCACTGCCGCCGACCGTCTCGCTCGACTCGACGGTGCGAAGGACGGGGACGGGCGCTTCGGGGCTGATTCGCTCGGCGTCGCCGTAGACGTATCGATCAAGAATGAGATCGCCGACGAGCAGGATTCGCTTACCGGCGAAAGCGTGGACGATGTTTGCAAGTTTGCTCGACATTCAATCTCTGATCAAAGGGGCCATCGCGAAACCGTTCGGAGCACGCCCCAAAGCGGGGCATGGTAGGCGCAGGCAGGGGTGATCGTCAACGATTCAGAGGGCGAAACCGCGATTTGGTGCGACAATTGGAGGGTCTAGACCTCGCCAGGGGGTTCTGTTGGAATCGTTAACCGAAAATGAGCGCCGTCGAGCGTCGGATGGTGACGAGAAGCTAACTCCAGTCGTCCGCCGAGCAGGTTCGCCCAGTTCTTGGCAAGTGCGAGACCAAGACCGACGCCCCCCCGCGCCGACGTATCCGCGTCGCTACCTCGGCGGAACGGTTTGAAGATGTGCCTCGCATCGGCGGCGGCGATACCGGGGCCTGAGTCTGCGACATCGAGGTGGATTCTGCCACTATCGACAGCCAGCTCAACCAGAACCAGGGCTGACTCGTTTCCGCGTGCGTGACGAACAGCGTTGTTGACCAAGACGCCGGCGATCTGGTTGACCAAGTTGATATCGGTTCGAATGAGCGTTCCATTGGCGACGTGGTTAAGCAGCTTTGGTTCAACGCCGTTTTCGCGGCATCGCGAGTCGAGCATTTCGCCGACGGTCTTGAGGAGCGTTGGCCCGTCTGTGCTTTCGAGGTGGAGTTTGACCTTTTGGTTTTCGAGGCGGGCGTATTCCAGAACAGACTCTACGAGTGTCGCGAGGCGGATCGATTCGGTGTTAAGCGTGTCGAGGTATTCCGCCTTCGAAGATTCTGGTACGAGTCCGGCGGAGAGCATGTCCGAATAGAGACGAAACGTCGTCAGCGGTGTTCTAAGTTCGTGCGTGACGGCGTAGGCGAATTGCATCCGTCGATCGGCAAGCGCGACGAGCGTCCAGACGCCCCACGCAGCAGCCGCTAGCACCGCCGCTGCCGCTGCCCACGACATGTAGACCTGACTCTGGATCGTGCGCCACGCCGTGGCACTGAGTCCGCCGGGTAGTCCTGCGACCTTCAAGACCGCCGGAACCTGGCGGAGACGCACCTGCGTGAGACTTGGCTCGATCAGAACGTCGTTCGCAACGGGGACGAGGTCTGCCTCGGGAAACAAGACAGCCGCCTCCGCGACGAGTACAGGCTTGAAACGTTCCCAATCGGCAACAAAGCCCTGATAGTAAACGTCCGCGTCCGCGTAGACCTCCCGCACGAAGAAAAGCTTCGGATGATCGGTCGGCGCCCCGCTTAGCCAGAACGGTGGCGCGAACATGCCAAGGGAGATGTTGACCGGCCCGTCGTCCACATTTTGTCCGAGATACGTAAAGACGCTGAAGTTTCGCCCGCCGTCGCCGGGAGCATTCGTTCGTTCGGTGACTGGCTCGATGCATTCTTCTGGAGGGAGAAAACGCCGTTGCTCGTCACGAAGCGTTGACGGAACGGCGGGGTTTCCAGAGGGTTTCGCTCCGTCTGTCTGCTCGGTTCCGGGTGTCGATGTCGCATCGGCCATAGCAGCGGTCGCTGCGTCGCACCTTGCGAACGAGGCTTCAATATCGGCGGCAATGTCGGCATCGCGCAAGTTCCGTTCTAACCAATCCCACGCCGCGTTGGCGTGCTTGATCGCATCATGGGAAAACCCGGAACGATCGATCGGCCACGCGAGCGACACATCTGGAATCTGCGGCGAACTCAGCGCGCCGCTCGTATCAATCTGAAAATGGAGGTCAATCCAATGATACGGTGGGTCCGACTTGGCAAGCGGCGACGGAAGACCCACCGTCGCTCGGTCCGGGTGAAGCGTTCTGCGATCGACCATGACCACGTCGGGCTGAGCTTCGTAACGGTGGGCGTAGTCTGTGTAGGGGCGGGTTGCTTCGGAATTCATCACGCCAAGAACACGACTCTCGATCCGCCGAAGGGCGACGTCGAGGCGAGCGCGATACTCGTCACCAACATTGTTCTTGGCGAGCTGATAGGTTGAAGCTGTCGCCCACGCCAACCCGCTCACCAGCGTTACCGCGATAAGCCCGAACGGTGCGATGGCTGTAACCATGCTCTTTTTGGAGCTGGTCATGCGCTAGCCCTGAATGTCAGAGGAATCCTCTTTGGTGAGCTGCAACTCAGTGCCAAGCATGTACCCCTTCCCGCGGACGGTCACGATCCATTCAACTTCGGTCCCGTTTTGTCCGTTGCTCAGCTTTTGCCTGAGTCGGGTGATGTGCATGTCGATCGCGCGGGTTTCAACGGTGCCGTCTTTAAGACCCCACACAGCAGACAATAGCTCCTCGCGTGAGACGGCGCGCCCGGCGTGGGCAGCCAGACGCTGGAGAATGTCCGACTCCATCTCGGAAAGGGCAACGCGCTCGCCGTCGGGTCGGATGACTTCTCTTCGAGCGCAGTCCACGGCCACGTCGCCAGCGACAATTCGTACAACGGGCGTAGGTCGTTCGGGACTTCGCCGAAGGACTGCTTCAACCCGAGCAAGTAACTCGCGTGCAGAGA